>JAUNIU010000009.1 GCA_030523265.1 Eubacteriales bacterium
ACTCACAGTGATATCCTGCAGCATCTTTCCTTTCGTCAGATGCATCTCATCTTTCTCTGGAATCGGCATGGTATAACCGGCAGCACCCAGTCCCGTCGGAATAACGGATACAATATGCACTGGTCCCACATCCGGCAGTACATGGAACAGAATCGCATGACCTGCTTCATGATAAGCAGTAATCCTCTTATCCTTCTCGGAAATGATACGGCTCTTCTTTTCCTTGCCGATCCCCAGCTTGATAAAGGACTGGTCAATGTCTTCCTGACAGATAAACGAACGCCCATCCTTGGCACAGGCAATGGCAGCTTCATTTAAGAGATTTTCCAGATCCGCACCGGTGAAACCGATGGTAGTCTGCGCGATTTTCTTTAAATCCACATCATCTCCCAGACTTTTCCCTCTGGCATGCACACCTAAAATCTCTTCACGCCCCCGGACATCCGGTCTGCCCACTACTACCTGTCTGTCAAAACGCCCTGGACGGAGTATGGCAGGATCCAGTATATCCACACGGTTAGTAGCCGCCATCACGATAATTCCTTCGTTGACACCGAAACCATCCATCTCCACCAACATCTGGTTTAAGGTCTGCTCACGTTCATCGTGACCTCCACCCATACCAGAACCACGTTTTCTGGCAACAGCATCGATCTCATCAATAAATACGATACAAGGTGCCTCTCTTTTTGCCTCTGCAAACATATCACGGACACGGGAAGCACCCACACCCACAAACATTTCCACAAAATCGGAACCAGACAAACTAAAGAACGGTACACCTGCTTCCCCCGCGATTGCCTTCGCCAGCAACGTTTTACCGGTTCCCGGAGGTCCCACCAACAGAATACCCTTCGGGATACGGGCACCGACACCTGTATATTTCTCTGGATTCGCCAGGAAATCCACAATCTCCTCTAACTCTTCCTTTTCTTCCTTCAGACCCGCCACATCATGAAATTTCTTGGCATTTGGATCATCCGGATCGATCCGAACCGCACGGCTCTTGCCAAAGTTCATCATCTTGGCATTGCCGCCTCCACCGCCCCCAGTCTGGGAGGACAGAAAGGAAAACAGCAAAAAGAGTGCAATCAAACCAAAAATACACGGCAATAACGTCGTAAGCACCCAGCTTGGCTTTTGCACATCCTGCATTTTGTAATTGTCCGCCAGATCACTGTCTGACTTGAGAATATCCTCTACCTCTGTGACATCGGATACATAAAAACTGCGACTGGTATCATCCTTATACGTGATATCCACTTCACCTGTGGGAGTTTCCTGGTTCGGATAAATATTCACAGATTCAATCTTATCCTTGGCAACCTCCTGACGAAACGTATTAATATTATATCCATCCTTGGTACTATGTCCCATTTCACTGGAAATATATACCGCAACAAATATAATGGCGACCACCAGAATATAAAATCCCAACCCGCCTGCTCTCATCTGATTTTTCATGAATGTCTCCTTTATAAAGTAATTAGAAAAATAAATGCCTATTCTTCTATAAATTCAACAGAAGCAATATACGGAAGATTCCGGTACTTCTGTGCATAATCCAATCCATATCCCACCACGAATTTATCCGGGATCTCAAACCCGGTATAGTCCACCTTCACCTCTGTCTCACGGCAGGAAGGCTTATCTAACAAGGTGCAAATTTTCATACTGGCAGCATTTCTGGCAGATAACAAATCCCTGGTCATCTTCAGCGTATTGCCGGAATCAATGATATCCTCCACGATCAGACAATCCAAATCATCAATGTCCTCATCCAGATCCTTGGTAATGCGTAGTCTGCCACTGCTTCTGGTCTCATTTCCATAACTGGAAACTGCCATAAAATCTATGGTCACCGGTATCGTCAAATGTCTTACCAGATCACAACAAAAAAACACACTCCCCTTTAATACGCAAATAATATGAAGACTTTTGCCCTCATAGTCCTGATTAATCTGTTCTGCCATCTCCAGGATTCTGGCATGAACCTGTTCCTCCGAATACATCTCACGAATGATCTCTTTCACTGTGTGCTCCACCTTTCTCATATAGATTGACGACAAAAACCTCCTGTGTTTCTTTCGTCACATAGTATCCCATACTGGTGCGCTGTATCTGCGGAACCCATAGCACATTCTTCCCATCTGCCAACACCCATAGCTGTCCGCGCTGTTTCCTTGGTACCTTCTCATCCAACAGGATACGACTCAATTTCTTCCTATGACCACTTTGGTCAATGACCAAAGTATCCCCCGGCATCGGATGCCTCCACACGGAATCAAAGTTTATTTTAGCATAATCAAACCATTTCGTACAGTTATTTTTCGGAATCTCCGGGGGTAATTTTTGACGAGGGCATCGTTCCATTTGTACCTCCCATGGCAATTCCTCTTCCTCTAACGGATGTTCGGTCTGCGTCAGCCAAATCACTTCATAATCCCTGCCTGCCTGCAAACCGCAGGGCAGGGAGATTCGTTTCCCGGTATCCCCCCGAATCAGCTCCATCCAGCTCTGCACATGGGTTCTGCCGAAATCTTTGCGGCTGCCTGCCGCCTCCGCCATCAGATCTAATAAAATATATGGCTGCAATGCCGAATCTATTTGCAGAAATGCCGACCGTTCAAACCAATACCGTTCTGCTTCCCGGTGTACCAATGCTGCAGAAGCCTTCTGCACCTGACGGTCCAGATATTCCCATACCTCCTGCAGCTGTGCCGCAGTTCCCGCCACATGTTCCACAGTTTCCGGCTGAATCTCCCGTTTCAAATAGGGAATCATCTCCTGGCGCAATTTATTTCTGGCATAACTCCGGTCCTGATTGGAAGAATCCTCCCGCCACATAACACCGTCTGCCCGCAACTCTGTCTCAATCTGTTCTTTGGTCAGGATCAGCAATGGGCGGATAATGCCATCCTGACACGGACGCATCCCCCCCAGACCGCGCAGCCCACTCCCGCGCAGCAGCTGAAATAATACAGTCTCTGCCTGATCATCTTTATGATGTGCCACAGCAATTTTGGAGTACCCGGTTAGTTCCGCAACCTCCCGGAAACATTCGTAGCGAAACTGCCGTCCTGTCTCCTCGATGGACATACCGCTTTCTCTTGCAAACGATGGAACATCCCCATAAATACTTTCAAAGGTAATCCCCAGACGCGCTGCACATTCCCTGGCATATCTCTCATCCCCGTCTGCCTCCGCGCCCCGTATCCCATGATTAATATGCACCGCATGCAGCCGCAATGCATATTCCTCCTGTATATTCTTTAGGAAATGGATAAGATAGACCGAATCCGCGCCACCGGACAAGCCAATGATAATTCCATCCCCCGGCTCTACCAATTTATATTTTTCACAATATGCTTTCAACCGCTTCAAACTCTTCTGATCCATATCTGCTCCTTCGTATCTGCGCTCAACGCTTTTGTATCTCTGTCACGATGACACTCATATCATCACCTGCATACCCGTTTTGTCTTGCCAATGCTTCTTCCAGAATCGCATCTGCCAATTCATCCGGCTCCCGTACATCACATTCCGATAAATATTCCTCCAGACTCCCCGACGTTTCCCGATAACAATCCGCGATGCCGTCTGTCATCATTATAACATAATCTCCGGCCCTTATGTCCGCATTCCCCGTAAAAGATGTCATTTCCTGCCGAACCCCGATGGGCAGTGCCTGTCCTTCGATCCGGCTGGTCTCTCCCATGCGATATAAATATGTGGCAGTGGCTCCATTTTTAATGAACTGGCAACTGCCCTGATACAGGTTTAGAATCAGGATGTCTGCCGTCACATAATGTTCCGTCTCTTCACAGGACAGAAAAACGGAATTAATCAGTTTCAATGCAGACATTTCTGAGAAACCTGCCTCCGCCATCTGCTCCAGCAATTCTATCACAGTACGGCTTTCCTCAAAGGCTTTCTGTCCACTGCCCATACCGTCAGACAACGCCACCAGAGTTTCGCCTCCCGGCAGCGACAAACAGGAGAATACATCTCCAGAGATCTCCTCTCCCTCTTTGGGCCGTCTGGCAACACTGGTGATTGCCCGCAGAGGCGTGTCCTCTTCATAGACATAATAACTCATTTCCCGGCTGATGATCTGTCTGGATTCCTCCGATAAGCGGATCGGTTTGCCCAACACCTCCCGCAGCACACTTGCCACCTCTTTGGCTGTCACCAGCCTGCCCCGCTGGGTTCTGGCGCGCATATGGATCTCTAATCTGCCATCCCGTTTCTCATAAAACATGATCCCTGTCGCCTGTACCCGTTTGGCCTGCAACCGGCGCGCGATCCGGCTTTCCGCATCTGCCGGAATCTCTTCCATTCCTTCCACCTGCTCCGCCAGACCTTCCACCAGTTTTCCCACCTCTTCCATCTGCCCAGCCATCACCTGACGGTTTTCTGTCATTTTATTCCGCACCCCCATCATCATCCGGGTCATTTGCAAATTTTGATTTGTCTCTGTGATAAACCGCTCCAGATGAATACACTCCTGCAGGAACCTGGCCGGCATCTGCTCCACATCCAATTCTCCCTGCTCCTGCGCCAGTGCCAGCATTCCAAAGATTTCAGAACGGGATAATTCTAATTGGCCCATGCACTGCTCCCGGTGTTCACAGCGTTCGCATACCTGTGATGCAATCTGATCCATCATTTCCCGCATCTCATGATGGGTCATCTGAAATTGTTTGTCTGTCTGATCCGATAATGCACGGGATAATTTGCGAAAGGATTCCGAGAAATCCTGCAGCTTAAATTTCAATATTTCCCGCATTTGCCCGCTGCCACGATGATCCTGTCCTCTGGTTCCCACCAGATATCCAAGGGATAGCAGGATCGCATATACCGCGATTTCCGTCACAGACAGAGCCGCAAGCGAGGTATGCGGCAGCCCCAATAACCCTGCCCCCACCATCAGTATCAGGCTGACCGCTTCTTCCCGGTCCGGCATACGGTCTGCCGTCCCATGTAACAGGTAACAGACCCCTTCATATAAAATACGGGTGGCAGCCAGGATAAATACCGCTTCCAGAAAATAAAATCCGACATTTTGCCTGGTATATGGAAATAACAGCAATTTCATCCATGACAAAATAAAATTAGCGCCTGCCATGATCAGTGCTGCATGTCCCATCCGCAGCTCGATGTGGCGATATTTTAATAGATCCGCTGTCAGCCATAATGCCAGCATGGATGCTCCATAGATCACAACACTTTCCACCGGCAACACCGTACTCATCCCCAACAGCACAGTTACCGCCACCGGAAGCACAGCTCCCCCTTCTGTGAAACCCGCTGCAAAGTATGCGACTCCCACCGGATTGATTCCAAATACCGCCACACGCCCCAGCACAAATCCCAACAATACCTGTAGCAGCATCCTCCTTTGAATCTGTTTCATCACACTCACCTCATTTTTCACCGTCACCGGCATTATTCACGTCCCATCTTCCAACCATCCTGAGCCGCGTGTGACCAAGTATAAGAAAGTGATATTGCACAATTTGTCAAATCTAAGTTTCAAAGACAAAAAAAATTTCGACACACTTAGCGTCGAAATTTTTCTATGATTTCTCTCTTGATTCGTTCTTATTTATTCTCCGGTTCAAAAACGATCTCACCCTCATGCACCAAACCTAATTTATCACGGGCAATCTCTTCTACATATTCATCGGTTTCCACGTATTTCTTAAAGTCTTTTAATTCTTCCTTACGGTCATCCTGCTCTTTTTGTTCTTTTTCCAGTTGTTCAATCTGTGCTGCATATGCCCTGCTCTGCTGTTTCAGCACCAACCTTTTGTATGTTACAGTACCACACAAGGCCAGACACAGTATGATGATACCAATGACAGTATATGGACTTAATTTTTTTCTTTTTGGTTTAACATGACGTGATGTCATACTGTAACATCCTCCCTCTCTTGTGTTCTACCTCTGTAGATCACAGTATTCTAGACATGTAGACTAGTTTATTTATTATACACCCTTGCCTTTTTTTTCGCAATGGCTTTTTGCCATTTTCTTGCCTTTTTTTTCATTTTCTCATGGCATTTTTGCCTTGCTCTGCGAATCCTTCTCTGCCATTTTCTCTTCCACGGATCTAACACAGCAGTCAGGCGTTGACGAATGGGTCTGCTAAAAGCGTATTCGTACAAGACAATGCCGCTAAACACCGCAACCACGCCATACCACCGGATGACCCCGTCATGATATACCAGAAACAGATAAAACACCGGCACCGAGACTACGGTCCAATATAGAAGATCTTCGATTGCAATCATGACTTTCCCATGGGGAATCCACCACCGTATCAGGCGTAATGCATCGTATCCTGCCATTAATGACATTCCACTTATGGTCATTAACAGGATAAATTGTACCTGCTGGGCAATTAATTGCTTCACTGAAATAACCTCCCCAGAAAAGAAGCTGCCTTTTTCTTGGTGTCATCCACTTCTGAATACGCGAAACTGTCAATTCTTCCATCAATATCAATCTCACCCTTTTCCAGAGACAGACGATTCACATGCAATTCATCCCCTCGAATCAGCAAAATGCCCTGTTCCGTCTCTAAATACACTTCTGCTGCATCAAAGGAGAGCACGTCCCTCACCCCGGACAACACCGCCGTCTTTCTGGCATTGATATATACTTTATGTATACTGTTTCTGTTTTTCTCTTCCATTCTACGCTCTTCCATAGCAAAAATCCCTCCATCTCTATGCAGCAGTTCATCCTGTCCATTTTGTTTTAAGGAATACCTACTACACAATGTATGAAGGGATCTGATATTTTATGCTATAACACTTTATAAAGTTCCTTTGCCTCCTCTTTATTATAGGTCTCTGTGATACTCAACACCTCTACCTTAACCACCTTGTCTCCAAAGGTGATTTCAATGATATCCCCCACCTTGATATTCAAGGATGCCTTGGCGACTTTATCATTGACCTTGATACGACCTGCATCACATGCCTCATTTGCCACAGGACGCCTTTTGATCAGACGGGAAACTTTCAAATACTTATCTAATCGCATTATTCTCTCCTTACATCATATAAAACAAAAGAGACTGCCACATAAATGACAGCCTCCTAAAAATTCTAGTCCAACCTGAAACTAGTTTACAGCATCCTTTAAAGCCTTACCAGCTTTGAACTTAGGTGCCTTAGAAGCTTTGATCTTCATTGGCTCACCTGTCAATGGGTTTCTGCCCTCACGAGCTGCTCTCTGAGCCACCTCAAAAGTACCGAATCCAACTAACTGGATCTTCTCGCCCTTTGCTAACTCCTCTGTTACTGTCTCGATGAAAGCCTTTAAAGCCTTCTCAGAATCTTTCTTAGAAAGATCAGTCTTCTCAGCGATTGCTGCAACTAATTCTGTCTTGTTCATGAATAAATCCTCCTCAATAAATTAATATTTCCGTAAAAACTTACAAGTCTATTTATACCCTTATTATACCAGTTTGTCAAGGTTTTTCGCGAATTCTCTTAAGAAATATTGCAAAATTCGATAATTTTTATATTATTCTACAACAGTAGAAAGGTTTTTCCCATTAATCTACAACTGTTGACCAGTATTATCGAAGATTTTTATATTGTTCCCATTCCTTCATTAACTCTTGATAACGTTGTGGCACTCCGCTCATTTCTCCTTGCCGTAACAATTCCACAATATCCACCATCTGATTATATATAGGAGTTAAACCAAGATTCCCCAACGTTCCTTTCAAACTATGAGCCTGTGCAAAAGCCTCTTCCACATCACCGGATACGATCACCGATCCCAGTTTTTCTAATTCTCTTTCCTCTACAAATTTCAGAAAGCACTCCTTATAAAATTCCTGATCATTTAAAAAGCGTCCCATGGAGCCTTCCATGTCACACCCCAATTCCTGTAATTTCCGTATCATAAGTAACCACTCCTATCCCTTTAATTCTGACGATACGGAGTCTCATACGCTGTACTCCATACCCTTTTTTGATAATGCCACATCCTCACAGGAGCAGCGAATAAGCCAATGTCTGCGCTACGGATGCAAACTTGCTTTGTGATCCTTTTTGCGAATGGTAACATAAAGAGGTATCACCTGTCAACAAATTATTGTTCCATTTGTCTGCCTAAAAAATTAGCCGCTGTAGCTGCCAGCTTTTTCTCCGTCTCCCCAAACGCTTCTTTCGCCGTACGCGTCAGTAAGATGACTGCCCCCACCGCGTCACCTTCGCAAATAATCGGATGAATTGCTTCATACATAAACGGGGTGTTTTCTCCTGCAACCGAACGGTATTTTTGTTCCATACCGGAGGCAAGCACGCTTTCTCTGTCGTCAATTAATTGCTCCAGATCCTGGCTGATTGCCTGATAAAGCAATTCCCGTTTCCCCGCACCGGAAGCAGCAATAATCCGTTCGCGGTCTGCAATAGCTACGATACATCCTGTCGTCTGCGCCAAAGCATCCGCATATTTTCCTGCAAAGTCACTGAGATCCTCCATCGTGGAATATTTTTTTAATATTATACCACCCTCCTGATCGGTATATATTTCTAACGGATCCCCCTCTCGTATCCGCAATGTCCGACGAATCTCCTTTGGGATCACTACCCTGCCTAAGTCATCAATCCGCCTAGTGATACCTGTTGCTTTCATATAAAAATTCCTCCATTTACAGTTTTTCTATCAAATCTTATAGTAGTATCTGTAAACGAAGGAATTTTATGCACTTTGTTTTTTTGATTCCAAGTGATCTGATCACACTCTCACTCTAATATGTTTTTAAATTTTGGAATATCCATAACTGTTCACAATGGCATCTAATTTATGTTTTGCCTGACAATACGGACATTCACTGGGTTTGTAGTTTTGATAATCATTGATGTCGGAAACATGGTAAATGGAATCCACATCAATTCCATCAACACTATCCACTGCAGCAAAAATTGCAGATACCCCCTCGACCATACCACCATAATACTGAATCGCCTGTATACTCTGATCAATGGTTTTTCCGGTCGTGGCACTGGCAAGCAACAGCACTACATGTTTATTATCCAGCATGGCCTCCACATTCTCACGAAAGATTACCTGCCCACCTGTATTAATTTCCGGTGTGATCACATTTACACATTCATGAGAATTCATGGACATAATGCCGGCGGAAGTCAACTCTTCTGCCAGATATGCTCCGATCACTTCACAGCCATCCATGCAAACAATCGTGTCTACGATATGGTTGTGCTTATATTTCTTGACAAACTCTTTCGCTGCCAGCTGCGCCTCATTATGACGGCATTTGATCGGCGTAATGTCAAGATAATAATTGATATGAGAATGATTCGTAGCAAAATGTCCTGGAATTGCCTTCAATTCGATCTTGCGATTTGCCTTTGCCGGAATCTTCACCTGTCTGTCTAACATGCTGCTCATAAAATACCACCTCCTGATATAATAAGTTGTTGCAAATGTGGACAGCCCCAGCCAAGCCAGAACTGTCCACAAAAGAAACTCTGATTTCGATAAGAGCTCCCCAGTGTCAATCTTACTCATTCACTGGTACTGTAACTGTAACTTTCTCCAGTTTCCAGAGCTCCTTCGCATACTCTTCAATGGTTCGATCCGATGAGAACTTTCCACATTTTGCTGTGTTTAACATAGCTGATCTCGCCCATCCCGTGGTATCACGATATGCTGCCTCCACTCTCTTCTGCGCCTCTGCATAAGAACGGAAATCCTTTAAGATAAAGTACATATCAGCTCGTCCACCGTCACCATCCAGAAGTGAATTATAAATACCACGGAATTCATCCGGGTTGCCAGGTGCATATGTACCATCCACTAACTGCGTCAACACTTCACGGATCTCTGAATCCATATTGTAAATGTCTCGTGGATTATACGCATTGTTATGCTCATATGCGATCACTTCATCTGATGATAAGCCAAAGATAAATGCGTTCTCTTCACCAACTTCTTCGACAATCTCCACGTTGGCACCGTCCATCGTTCCCAATGTCAATGCACCGTTTAACATAAACTTCATATTACCAGTACCGGATGCTTCCTTGCTGGCTGTAGAGATCTGCTCAGATACATCTGCCGCTGCAAAAATGATCTCTGCGTTAGATACACGGTAGTTTTCGATGAATACCACCTTGATCTTATCATGAATCGATGGATCATTATTCACCACATCTGCCACACTATTGATTAACTTAATAATCTGTTTTGCCCGATGATATCCAGCGGATGCCTTAGCACCAAAGATAAAGGTTCTCGGATAAAATTCTTTATCCGGATTCTTCTTAAGGTCATTATACAGATACATCACATGCAGGATATTTAACAACTGACGCTTATATTCATGCAATCTCTTGACCTGAACATCAAAAATGGAACGTGGATTTACCTCAATGCCATTGTGTTTCTTAATGTATTCCGCCAGACGAATCTTATTCTGATATTTAATATTCATAAATTCCTTCTGGCTCAGTTCATCATCAACATATACCGATAACTCATTAATATGTGCCAGATTCGTAATCCATTCGTCTCCGATCTTCTTCGTTACCCAATCTGCTAACAAAGGATTGCCATGTAATAAGAAACGCCGCTGTGTGATACCATTGGTCTTGTTATTAAATTTCTCTGGCATCATCAGGTAGAAATCCTTTAACTCCTGATTCTTTAAGATCTCGGTATGAAGTCTTGCCACACCGTTTACGGAGAAGCTGGCAGCAATGGCCAAATGTGCCATCTTAACCTGTCCATCATATATGATAGCCATGCGCTCAACTTTACCGGCATCCCCCGGATATGCAGCCTGAATTTCCAAAATAAAGCGACGGTTAATCTCTTCAATGATCTGATAGATACGAGGCAGCAAACGGGAGAACAGCTCTAATGGCCATTTCTCTAATGCCTCTGACATGATTGTATGATTGGTATAAGCACAAGTCTTGTTTGTGATACTCCATGCGGTATCCCAATCCAATCCGTATTCATCCATCAAAATACGCATCAATTCCGCCACAGTCACGGTTGGATGAGTATCATTTAACTGGAAGCAAACCTTCTCATAGATCTTGTGAATGTCATCATGATTCTCCATATATTTTGCAATCGCGCACTGTACGCTGGCAGATACGAAGAAATACTGCTGTTTCAGACGCAGCTCTTTTCCTGCGATATGGTTATCATTTGGATAAAGCACCTCACAAATCGTACGTGCCAGATTCTCCTGCTCCACTGCTTTTTGATAATCACCCTTGTCAAAAGAACTGAGATTAAAAGCATTGATGGCTTCAGCATCCCAGATACGCAGAGTATTCACCACGTTATTGTTGTAACCTACGATTGGCAAATCATATGGCACCGCACGCACTGACTGGTAATTCTCCTGTACGAAAGTATCTTTGCCATTCTCGTCCTTGCGGATCGCAACGTAACCTCCAAACTTAACCTCTACAGCATATTCCGGACGCTTAATCTCAAATGGGTTGCCATATTTCAACCAATCATCCGGCTTTTCTACCTGATATCCATTTTCAATAGCCTGTGCAAACATACCATATTTATACCGGATACCACATCCATATGCCGGATATCCTAATGTTGAAAGGGAATCCAAGAAACATGCCGCCAAACGGCCCAGACCACCATTACCCAATGCTGCATCTGGTTCCTGATCTTCGATAACATCCAGATTCAGACCCAATTCTTCGATTGCTTCCTTAATTGCCTTATTTCCCTTAAGGTTGATAATAATATTTCCCAATGCACGACCTGTCAAAAACTCCATTGACAAATAATATACAGTCTTTACATCCTGCTCCTCATAAGTTCTATGAGTAGCCATCCACTGATCAACGATAAAATCTTTCACCGCATAGGAAACCGCCTGAAATATCTGCTGGTCATCAGCTTCCTTAATTTTCTTACGGAAAAGCACCTTGACGTAATCTTCGACTTCTTTCTTAAATTCTTCTTTACTAATTTCTTTCATGCCTTTCTGCCCTCCTGAATGAACTGTGAGAAAACGTAATACAGAGTTCATTATATACTACCTCGTCCTAAAAATCAAATTATACGCCGATCGTAACAATATTTCCACCGGACAACGCCATATCCTGACCAGTTATATGGATATTTTTCTCTGATCTTCTCTGTTAAAAGGCATATTTTACTGTATTGCAACTTATATATAGTAAAAAACACGAAAAGGTTATCCCTTATGAAAAAATATTCGCTATTGATACTGTTACTATGTGGCATCGTCTGTCTGGCCGGCTGTGACAAGAAAGAATCGACGGAAAAAGTCAAAACCGTTGATTATACCGTCGTTCCCTCCGAAGATATTCCAGAAGATCTTCTGGAAATCATAGAACCCCGCAAAGAAGTTCCTTTCCAGCTGACCTTTTCTGACCAGTCCTATCTGTACATCATCAAAGGGTATGGCAAACAGGACACTGGCGGCTATAACATTGTTGTGAATGACTTTTATCAGACCAAAGACGGCCTCTATCTGGATACAGAATTATTCGGACCGGCCGCAGACGAAACGGTGGATGGGCGTATCTCTTATCCCTACATTGTCATAAAAACAGAATTAATCGATCTACCGGTAACTTTCTCTTCTTAAAAACAGAGGGAGCAAAAGCATTTACCACATTGAAACCACGCTTACTCTGCATGGGAACAGCGCTTTTTCATCAAAAGAACACAATTATATGTGTTCTTTTGATGCATTTGTGATACACTAACGATAATTACTGTTTATGACAGTCAGATCACATTTAGCGTACATCGCTTTGGAACGGAGGATTCGATGAAAGCACAATTAAAAAATCAAAATACTACTTTGCAAACCGGAAACCTGCAAATTGATGCATTGACGGATACCCTGTTGCGCATTCATATCATATCAGATGACCAAGGCACTGACAGACAGGTTTGTACTTCCTATGCTATTGAAAACCGCCCTAAGCAGACCGGCAGTTTTACGCAACAGACCTCTCAGACCTTTTGTACGGAAAAACTACAATTAGAGTTCTCTTCACCAAGTCATATGACCATCTCCACACCAGACGGTCAGGTGATTTGCGAAGATTATACGGATGCCGTTGCCACAAAAGAGAATCTTTCTCAAGAAGAGTTAGATCTCATGGCGCAGGAGGGGCATGTGATTCCAGACGGAGACGCCCCCTGCTCCTATCAGGTGTACAAAAAATTGTTTGGCGATGAACATTTTTATGGACTGGGTGACAAAACCGGATTTTTAGACAAAAAGGGGTATGACTATATCATGTGGAATTCGGATCTGCCAGATCCCCACGTGGAAAATCCCAGCTACCGGGCATTATATAAATCCATCCCTTTCTTTTTGGTACTCCGTCCAGACAGCATCTATGGGATTTTTGTAGACAATCCACATAAAACTTTCTTCGATCTGGGATACGAGAGCACTGACTACTACAGTTTTGCCGCAACGAAGGGAGATCTGGATTATTACTTTATCTATGGTGATACTATGGCGGAAGTTCTCGCGGACTATACCTCTCTCACGGGAAGAGCACCTCTGCCACAACTATGGACTTTAGGCTATCACCAATCCCGATGGAGTTATTCTTCTGCAGATGAAGTCCGTTCTCTGGCAAATACATTCCGGGAATTACAGATTCCCTGTGATGCCATCCATTTGGATATTGACTATATGGATTCTTTTAAGGTATTTACCACCGATGCAACCCGCTTTCCTGATCTCACTGCACTCAGTGACGAATTGGCAGAAAAGGGCATCAAGCTGGTTACGATCATTGATCCCGGCGTCAAGGCCGAACCTGGATATTTCATGTATGATGCCGGCATCCGGGAGGGATATTTTGCCCAGACACCCGAGGGCGATGTATATCAGAATGTCGTCTGGCCCGGGGATTCGGTTTTTCCAGACTTTACTTCCGGGAAAGTCCGGGACTGGTGGGCATCTCAAACCCAATTCCAAACCAGGCATCATATCCGTGGTATCTGGAATGATATGAATGAACCAGCCAGTTTCCAAGGTCCCTTACCTGATGACGTGGTATTTCCCGGAGATGACGATACCGATGTTCTCCTGCACGAAGACATTCACAATGTATATGGACATCTGATGGCAAAAGCTACTTATGAGGGGTTGAAGCAAACAGATGGCAGAAGACCTTTTGTCATCACCCGCGCCTGCTATAGCGGTACCCAGAAATATTCCACAGCCTGGACCGGAGATAACCAAAGCCTATGGTGTCATCTGAAAATGTCCATCCCACAATTATTAAACCTCGGCTTATCCGGCATGCCACTGGTCGGCACAGATATCGGCGGCTTTGGTGCCAATACCACCCCGGAACTGCTTTGCCGTTGGATTGAAGCCAGTTGTTTCGCCCCTTTGTTTCGCAATCACAGTGGTAAGTATACCCGCAAACAGGAACCATGGCAGTTTGATCAGACAACCTTGGATATCAACCGCAAATATATAAAATTACATTATCATTTCCTCCCATATTTATATGATTTGTGTTATCAGGAAACGCAGACTGGTCTGCCCATCCTGCGCCCGTTAGTGCTGCATTATACCGATGATCCTAATACTGTTCAATGCAACGACGAATATCTGGTAGGAGACAAGCTATTAGTAGCACCTATCACAGATCAGGGTGCCACCGTGCGATCTGTCTATCTTCCAGAAGGCAACTGGATAAATTATTGGGATGATACCCGTATCGAGGGTGGTCAATATATCCTGCAGCAGGCACCATTGGATTACTGTCCGATCTATGTCAAAGCAGGAAGTATCCTGCCCACATACCCGGAAATGACGTCCATCGATCCGGCATCCATCGATACGCTTCAATTACAGATTTACCCAGATAGCAATGGACAGACAGAACCATACATGCATTATCAGGATAATGGAGAAGATTTTGCCTACCAGCAGGGAGAATACAATCTGTATCATTTCGCCGATCTCACGGAGAAACAGGAAATTTCAGCCGAAAAGTATCTGGAATACGCAGGATATTCCCGCGTATATTCCTCTCTCTCTTTGACGGTGCACTAATCTCCTCCTGCAAAGAGTGTAATTGGTACGAAATATCCGCAAAGGTAATGACATCTCCCATCTCCAAACGTGTCTTTACATGTGCGGATAGTTTTCTGCCATTGACGAACGTTCCATTGACAGATCCCCTGTCTGTCAGATATACCTGTGTCTGGTCTGCATCCAATTCCGCATGATTCCGGCTGATCTGCTGCGGCAATAGCACCAGATCCTGTCCCTGCTGCCGCCCCACCTGAAAATGCCCTGCTTCAAACACAAATTTTGTTGGCAATACACCACCCATGTCCTCCCCCTGCCGCAATATATTCCGCTGTTGATATAACGTCAGATAATAGGCAGTTTCTTCAGCCGTCTTCACTCTTTGCCCCGCCATTTCTCTTTTGTGCTGTTGCCGGGACTCCTGTGTCGGATCTGTATTGTCCGCACCCATATCTTTCTGTTTTTCCTGCTGATAGCGATACAAATGCTCTTGTAACTCTACCAGAGAAACATCTTTATCCGAATACATATCATATAAGGCATAGAAAAACGCCACCTCTTTTTTATCTTTATGATCCATATGCTCCATCATCGCTTCTAACAGATTGCGAAAATCACGGTACACATCCTGTCCGCTTCCCGGCAGATAACACAAAGCAATCTGCTGCCTTCTATGATCCAAAAAAATATATTCAGAAGAAATATAATATTCCTCAATATTTAAGAAATATGCCTCTCCCGCCAGTACGATCTGAATAATCTGCCTCAAGATCCTACAAATCCATTTCACCGATACGGTTCTTTGTTCCAGTACCTGTTGTAAGCTATCATACCCTTGTACTTCATAGGAAAAACAAATTTGCTCATCAATATATTGTTGATGCATCGGCAGTATGCCGGGAATCTGGTTATATTCCATCATCTTTAGCGATACTAACGCTTTGTTTTCTGTCTGAGACAAAAAATACAATAGTTTTTTCTGCCCCTCATCCCATTGTAACTCTATCACGTCATTTCTCCCCTATCTCTGTCCTCTTTTTCTTTTGGCGGACGATCTGCTCCGGCTGCCAGGTATCCACTGCATAAGCCCAGTATATTGTTTGTTGCGAATCCAAGAAATACTCCATTACAGGAATCGATACTTGCATTTGCACCGTACCCTGTCCTTTGATCTGTAAAGTAGTATCCCTGACATTCCCATCACTTACCTGTCCCATCCAGAGGTTTTTCTCTAACTTCTTCTTCCATTCCGTATCATCCGGAACACCATTCTTCTCTTTCGTCAGACAAATCACCGCTTCCTTTAGATTTCCACGAAACACAATTTTATCATGTTCGTAGTAGAGAAAATAAAGTAACGCAAATATTATTCCAAAAATAATCGGAATAATAAAGGCAGCTTCTACCGTATAACTTGCCTGTGCCCATCCTGCTTTTATTCGCTTTTTCATTTTCCTCCTAATATCATTACCAAAAGACTGCCACACAACACAAAAGGTGCCAGCGGCATCCTTGTGTCTTTACCTTTCCGGCATATCACGAATAATATGACCGCCATCAGAAATGCGCCCATAAAACAATATGCCAACATATATATATTGCACATGATCCCCAAACCCATAGCTGTCATGCCAAACAAAAATCCATCCCCCATTCCGATCTGCCCACCGGATAACCAGCTCACCACACTCGATACTAAGACTGTAAGCACAGTACCAAGTATTAATCCAATACTGATCGTATCCTGATATATCTGCATTCCACCCAAAAGAATCGTCCACATGATCACAAACGGCACTGAAATCATATGTTTTCGTATATCTACCACCGAACAAATCAATAATCCCACCAATAAAATAATATAAGTGATATTCAATTTTCCCTCCCCCCTGCGGTTATGTTGCCATCTTTCTTACTTTCCACATTTGCTGCAAGGCGGCAGCGTACCAACCGAAGATATAGATACTTTCCGAATCGTCCTGCGCAAGCCGGAGCAATCTTTCTCCCTATGATATCTGGCACCATACGGCGTAATATAAACCCAGGAATACTCCGTTGCCGCCTTCCCTTTCGTACAGGTTTCACAAGCTTTATATTTTCCGCCGGACTGATTTCTCATATCTCCCACCGCCTTTCCCATAACCGTCTGAATCCCCAGATGCAAATAGGTACACCCCATGTCCAGATGATACACTCTTCCATTTTCTGCCACATATACATAACGCTCATCCACTTCTGCCTCTTCTGGCATCATAGATCTTCCGGTATAATCATGGACCTGTATTCTCTGATATAAATGTATTTGCAATAACCCGGACGATATCCCGGGAATATCCCGTTTGATATCGGTCTGACAGTAACCTTTCCCCTGCCGGATCTCCCAATCCACATGGCATAACGAACCATCCTCTGTTTGCAAAAATGGGGTTTGTATCCCATAATTCGCATAATTTCGTGCAGATATTATCATGCGGTCCTGCAAATCACACTGTAATACCAGAGACTCAAACAGATACATAAAAGCAAATACCACTATAACAAAAATAGGTACAGCCAATGACGCTTCCACAGTAATAGACCCCGCCATACATTCCTTTTGTCTCATACTTCTCCTGTCTCTGTGGAAACCAAATAGAACCTCCTCCATCTAATCATGAGTACTGGGGAGCACCTCTACGAATTCCTTTCTTGCAATAATTAACCTGAAATTTACAAAAGAATAACCAGATAGAGGATGTCCTATTTGATTTCCACAGTCTTCCTTTATTGATAGCGATACCAGCCTGAAGTCTGTTTGCTGATTATGCCGTTTTCCTGTCCTCCAGGTAATAATCCACTCCATAAAAATGGCATATCATACCCGATCTGATATCGCATTCCACTAATACATTGTTCCAGAGAAAATGTGGGATTACATCGTTTTTGCAAATCGTTCTGAATCAGGTCACAGGTTCGGAGACGTAACTGTTGTTCCGGCACCAGCAACATAAATATCCATAGATATTGCTGATAATTTAACGAACCAGCAGACCATTTCCCCTTTCCTGCAGAGTATTTCTTTGCCTTTTTTTGAAACATTGCTTTACTTACACCACAGATCTCCGCATATTTCATTTGAAAATTAGTGGCATCTTTGAATATGGGTACCATTTTGCCCTCCAATAAAGCAGTAATATCAACACAACTTTCTTCTGCGGACAATATTATTAAAATGGTCTGTTGTATTGCAGAAATAAGAGGAGGAACCCCTAATGCTCCGGCGATTTCTGTCGCGGTTGCCAAACTTGCTGCCTGCAAAGACGCATCTGCATGTACGTAAGCATAATTTATGGCTGTCCGTATCACAAATAACCGACTGATCACATTCAGCAAATTATCCCGCTCCTGCGCTGATCCCGAAATCAGGTATTCTATTCCATATTGGAACGTTTTCTCTTTGCGATGGGTATATTGAGACAATACCTGCTGTGCATAGCAGATCAGCTCCCCCTTTTCTTTGGTTGTATCCAGGAAAGAATCTGCCATGATACCCTCATCATCTTTCAAAAGGTCTTTTAACAAATCTGCGGTACTATTTCCTATCTTGTTACTACTTACCGTTTCCTGTTTTGGTTGCGTATATGCTGCCTCAATTGTCTCTTCGGATAACTGATCTGCATCACAGACAAGATTCAATACTCCATCCCGCAATAACTCCCGAAAGGTTTCCAACGGATTCCCCGCCGCTTGCTCTGCAGTCGTTGATGATCCCGTATCTTTTGCTGCATCCTTATCCTTTTCAATATCCTTTCCCACCTCATCCGGCATTTCATAATTACCATGTTCATATTCGCTGGTGGTATTCAAATCCTGCTGTATAGTCTCCTGTTCCCCCTGTTTCGTAATATTATGATAAATACCCGCAATCTCTTCCGTAATATCATCTATTACCTGAGTCTTTAAATAGGCCTCCACTTGTTGGTAAAATACCGTGGCATTTGTCAAACTTTCTATATCACTAAGTTCATTTGATACATTCCCTATACGATATAGTGAGGTATAATCCATCCTCTGCTGTATGATATCTGACGAATCATCCGCTTCCGGTCTGGTTGCCAAATTATACGACACACTGTCTAAAAATGCCTTGGACAATTCAGTCACACCATGCCCCTCATATCCACCATAACCAAATAATCCGTATTCCTGGTATAATTCCTGATTATATTCGCCAAAAACAGACATAGCTGCGGCTTCTGCAGCTGCCATCATATAACTATCCACTGTCACAAACCGCACATTTTCAAAGGTAGCTGTGACCACAGCTAAAATCACTCCAAAGATTAAGGTCATAAACACAGAAATACTTCCCTGCGCCTTACCACCATCTCCCATTATTACATGCTTCATACTACTTCTTACCACCATCTAATGTAATATTAGAATTTATTTTCCCAGCCCCGGAATTAATCTGCGCAAAGGCATTGTTGACGATGGCGGTAATCTGTGTTCTAAAGATCACCACCAACATAATTAGTACCACTATAAAATTAGCCCCCTGTCTGGTAGCCCGCATAAACACTGGCTCTATCATCAGCGTCACTGTGTAGCTTCTGTCTTTTTTCTAACCATTTTCCGTGAAAACTGTGTACATCGTGCATTAGGTAGAACGTCCAAATTCATAACCTTAGCGACATCTATATAAAGCAAAACAGCAGATATATGTTTTCCATACTATCCGCTGTCAGCTGTCTTTCTTAATTTAATTGTTTATTTCTTCTGATTGTTTAATTCTCTTGTTAGTTCCTCAATCTTTTTCTCTAACCTGCTATTCTCGTTCTCTAATTCTTTTATTCTTTTTTTCAGTTTCATATTTGCACTTTTCAAATTGATATTTGTTTCTTCCAATGCCCTATCAAATATAACTTTCTTCGGATTGTAACATTCCCCCTGTTGAAGCTGGGCATCATCTAACGCTTTTCTAACTTCTGGATTTCTGTAGAAAAAACTTTTCGCAAATCCAGTGTTTTGAGCTAGCGCAGTTACCGAAATACGCTCTTTCCTTTCGAGCATTTTCTCAATCTGTTTTATAGCAATATCCGCTTTCTGCTTACTCTTGGCTTGATTCATCGCAACTATTTTATCGTATTTCATATCTATTTTCTCCCCTTTTATTTACAATCGTTTCAGTAGAGAGATTTCTTTTCTTCCAAGCTGCTTCTGAAGCTTCTCCACCTGCTGGCGAAGCTGTTCATTACTCTTAGCAAGTTCCTCATTCTGCGTTTTAGCTCTTAGCAACTCAAGTTTCAAATCAACCATTGTATTTTCAAGTTCTTTGTCCATTATGACCGGATGCTGATTCTTAAAGATTGCTTCCTGCCTGTGGATGGCATCATCCAGCTCACGCCTAACCATCTGGTTTTTATAAAAAAATCCTCTGGAAAGCCCCGTCCTCTTTACTAACTCTGCTACGGTAATTCTTTCCATATTATCAAGCATACCAGATATAGCTTTTTTTGCAATCTCCATCTTCCTTTGGCTCTCGGCCTGCGTAATCTCTATCATTTTATCATATTTCATAATCATCCCATCCTTCTATGATATCTAATAGGATCATATCCATTTTTTCTCTTGCGGTTCTTGTTTCATCTGCCATCAGCTTATTTCCTATTTTCCGGTAATAATGCACCGATTGTATTGAGGTATGCCCCAGTAGCTTTGCTATCATCCAGTCATCCACATGCATTTCCGTCAGTTTTTTTCCATAGCAGTGCCGGAATATATGGGTACCAAACTGCAACAATTCACCGTTGTCATCCCGGATATCTTCCTGGCGTATCATCTTCATAATCTGGTTTTGGATCATGTTATACTGGTAAGGTTTTGTCGGATCATTTTTCTTTACAAAAATGTATGTTGTTTCTCCATACCGCTCTTTCGTATAATCGATTGCTTTCATGATAAGCCGCGCCACTTCTTCGCTGATGGCTTTTTCATACGTTACGGATTTCACCTGGTCGATCCTTATAAAATATCGTCCTTCCCTCATGCTCAGGCAATCCGGCTTTAAGGTCAGTGTATCCGATATCCGTGTTCCCAATAACTGGTGGATAATCAATGCCCTGCAAACCTGCTCATCCATCTTGAAAATGTGTTCGTTTAATCTCTTGATCTCCGCATCCGTGTAAAACTTGAATATATGCCTTGGAGTGCTTGGAAAATCATTGCTTAAGAACAGTTCGCTCATGCTCTGCCGTTCATATAAATTTCCAACATCCTCTATCACCCTCCGCAGAGCATAAAGATCCGATCTGTAATTTTTCCGTTCATGCGCTTCCGTTTGAAGGTAAATCAGGTACTGCTCGATATGCATCCGTTCAAGTTCCTGTAGGGATTTAATATCCGGACACCGCTTTTCAAGAAACCTGGCAAACCGCTTTATGGCAGTCATCTCACTTTGAATCGTTCCTAATGGGGAATACTTCAGATGCATGAAGACCGCTTTTTTCACTTCCTCACGGATATCCGGCTGCGTGATCTTCGTAAAGTTGATGGTTTCCATATTCAGGATCGGATTCGACTGGATAGGAAAGTCAAAATTTTTCAGGTTCCAGATATCCTTTTCTTGCTCATCCCGGTCATCATCCTCTTTCGCAAACTTCAGGATCTTCTTCATGTGTCTTACAATGCCGGGAGTCTCAATCCCTATCTTGTCATATAATGCCCGGTACTTTTTACTCGATAAAGCATATCCATTCTCCATCATCCAGCCTTTCAACATGCGGATTGTTTTTTCCTCTGTCTTTGCATCCAGACTGCGTATATTCCGGTCGATGAGAAACTCCCTGATATTATTGTAATAGAGCAGCTCACTTGACAGGCTGGAGGGAGCAAGTTTCTTTCCTCTGTCCCATATAAAATCTTCTAACAGCCTGCTGACATCCTCTGAGGGAAGCCCTTCCAGATCAAAATACCGATCCGAGCGGATATGCATTTTTTCAATCTGCTCCTCAGATGCCTGCTTATAACAGTCCATCTCATACACATAAATTCTCTTTCTCATTTCTTACCACCACGCTTCTTCACTGTGATTGCTGATGCCAGGTCATTTCCCGGTTTCTTAAAATAGGCATCATTCGCTTTGGCAATCCTCTTTGGCATGAAGTCTACATACTGTTTTGTCATGTCCTCCGAGAAGTGTCCGAGATAATCCCGGATTGTCTGTATGGAAACGCCATCGTCATAAAAATGGGTAGCCAGCGTATGCCTGTAATCATGGGTTTTGAAAATATATTCTCCGTCTGCAATCTGGTTCTTTATGCAGTGCTGCTGGAATTCCTGGCGAAATGTCCCCACCCGGTATGCCCCTCCATTTTTCCCTTTGAATATATAATCTTTCGGGCGGATATGGTTCTTCTCTATGTATTTCCGCATAACCATATATAGCATAAACGGTATCGGAATCATTTTATCCGCCTTCATCTTAATCTGGTAAACTTTCAGCCATGCATCTTCCCCATCCCAATAATAGGCGTCTCCTTTTAATGTACATACTTCGCTGATCCTGAGTCCGGTACACCACAGATGTAAAAATATCAGCCTGGGAACCTGTGGAAATAAGTAGAGCTTATACAGGATCTCCATATAAACTTTTTCTTCCACCGTTCTGTCATGATGCTCCGGGTATGTCTTTTTCAGATAATACTCCGGCTGGAACGGGATTTCCTTGATATATCCCCGTACATTCAAAAACTGGTAAAACTTCAGATAACACACAATTCTTTTATTAAACGTGTCATCCTTTGTATCCTTTTCTTCCAGCTCCCTGAAATAACCATCCAGTTGATTTTCATCTACCTGGCAGATGGATATATCTTCATTAAAATATTCCAGCAACTTCTTAACCTCATATAGCTGTCCCCGGATATTGGCTATGGTAAGCCCTCCGATTCCGACATGGTATTTTGCGTATTCCTGTAAAAGCTCCCGGTTCTTTCGGTTGGTAACTTCTATAAAGCTCAGCCGCTGCACCGGGCTGCTCGGATTAAGCCTGTCCTCCGCTAAGTGGAACCGTTCCATATACCACACATTGGCATGCCAGTGGATCTCCGGTGCTGTCAAAAATAAGATTTTCCGGCTGTTATCGATGATCTGCATAGAATTTTTTACATTGACCACTTTCTGCTCTACGATTTTTTCAAATCGGCAGATTTGGCTCAGTTCCAAACTTTCCAAATCTTCGATACCCTCATCCACACAGAAATCATACAGCCAGTGCAGGGGCAGTAAATACCGTACCCGTCTCTCCTTTGGATTCTCCCGGTATAGATTTTCCAATATATAGTTTAACAGCAGGAACACCTGCCTTTTCAATTTGTCAGCGGCTCTCCTTGCAAAATCCCATACCAGTTCCTGCTTATCCTGAACATATTCAAAATCCTTGACCAGCTCCGGATCCGGCAGGTAAGGCAGGAAAATAATCCGCGCTTTATACTGCATCCGGTGTCTTGCCATTCCCGGCAGACTATTTATCTCGCTTTGGATACTGTACTGTTTGATATGGTCGAACACCTTCAGGTATTTCATCACACGCTGCTCATTCCCGGTCTTTTGCAATTCCGCTTCATATCGGCTCCGCACTGTATAATCAATATCCCTGATGTGATGGATTCCCTGCCGGATGAGAAACCTCTTAATGTTTCCTTTTAATGCTTCATCCGGCACCTGGCATTCCCGGATCTCTGAGAGCAGCTCCCCATATTCCATTTCTACCCAATACTGCTGGATTTTCCGCAGTGCGGATGACCGCTCCACTACCTGCTTCTTCGTATAGTTGCCGCTATCCGACAAACATTTTTTATATTCCTGAAGATCTTTTTCCTCTGCCAGAATAACATCATAAATTTCTTTTTTAATAAGGAAACTTTCCGCTTCTTCCCATAGTTCCTTCTGCAATATCCCGCCTGACATAAGCTGCCTGTGAAGATGCCGTATATCCTCCTGCCGTCCAGCTTGCAGCAATCTGATTGCAGACACTTGACCGCCTCCTTCCTATAACAGATCCTGAATGCCATACATGGCCTGATGCTTACTGTAAAATGCATCACTGACTTCTATCAGTTCCTCATCTGTTATGTTCAGATATTTCATGGTGGTCTCGATATTCCGATGTCCGAGTGCTTGACTGATAAGTTCCAGCTTCCAGCCATCTTTCCGCCTTGCATTTGCGAAATAATGTCTCAGCATATGTGGAGATGCCTTAATACCAGTCTTTTCCTCCAGCCTGCGTAACATTGCATACACTCCGCTTACTTTGAATGGTTTCCCAGCGTAATCACCGGAGACATTGATAAACAGGTATTCCTGCTTCAGGATCAGTTCCTTATAATCTTCAATATAAAATGTTAAGATATCAAATGTCGCGTCGCTGATCTTTGCCCTGCGGAATTCCGCATTCTTAGCTCTTGCATTATTCTCATTATCATCCCGGAAATTCACATAGATCATGTGGTTCTCATAATCAATGTCCTCTCCATACCGGACACCTAAGATTTCTCCGATACGGAACCCTGTCTCGGCCAATAATAAAAGCAGAACCTGATCGCGGCAGTTTGCACATTCCTGTAGCAAACTTACGATCTTGTCCTGCTCAATGGTTTTTCCCTGATGTCCCTTTTCTTTCAGATAACCCCGAAAGCTCTTTCGTTTCAGTACCCTTCTTACGCCTATCGAATTTCGCACAATCGTCTGTGCATCTGACAGCACCTTCAGACTTTCCGACTGATCGTTTTCCCGTTCCATAAAAGTATAGAACCGGAACACTTCTTTCAAATACGCATTGCAAGTTTCGTTATTCGGAAGCTTTGAATAATCCTCCCGGCTATGCTCACCTGCTTTTAACCAAATCAGAAAGTCTGTAAAATGTTCATGCTGTTCGGCATATTTCATTTGGTAAACATCGTCCAAATGCAGTTGGTTTTCATCCATAAAGTTCAGATAATAGGATAATGCAAAGGCGCTTCTCCGGATCGTATTCGGTGATATCTTCGACCGTTTCTTGTGCATCAGATATTTGGAAGGTAAAAGTACAATATCCATGCTTTCTTTCTCCCGGATAAAATAGAATTTTTCCTGTTTCTCCGTCTGCATGTCTACAACATATTGTGCCATTTTACTCACTTCCTTCCTTTCTAACGCTATACACAGTATACCCACTCCGGGGCAACAAAGCAATTCCAAACTCCCATGAAAACGCCCGAAATACCACTGAACTTTTGTTGCAAAACGGTTCCAGATCTGGTCAGAACCAACAATGCCACGAACCTGTTTCTACATATAATATCCTTCCTGTTTCTGCCTGCGGATAAAGGCTTCCACATCCTCAATAGACTCCGCCATCTGGCAGGCTGGAAGCGCACACAGGACATCCTCATGATACCTGCCCCCGGCTACTGCCCGGTGGTCCAGGATAGACACTACGCAGGTATCACTCTCCGTCCGGATCGCCCTTCCAAAACCCTGCCGCAGCTTTTTCTGCATATCCGGCACAATGATATCCCGGATATATTCTGGCAGGGTAGCATACCGCTCTTTTTCCGCCTCCCTTAATGGATCCGGGACAGCAAAGGGTAGCCTTACGATAATCAGCGATGATACGATGTCTCCTGGAAAATCAACGCCTTCCCAACAGGAGCCTGCTGCGAACAGCACCGCATTTTCCAATGTTTTAAACCGCATGATCTCCTCCTGGG
>JAUNIU010000010.1:0-16811 GCA_030523265.1 Eubacteriales bacterium
TTTACTCTTTTAGAATTTTCAGGGTTGCATTACTGTTTATTTGTCAAGGTGCTGTCTTCGTCTTTGACGAAGCTTTCGTCAGGCAATCTTTTGAAGACTACCAACGGAGAAGGAGGGATTTGAACCCTCGCGCCGCTATTAACGACCTACTCCCTTTCCAGGGGAGCCCCTTCAGCCTCTTGGGTACTTCTCCAGATTCTATCTGATCTGAAAAGATCATTATAAAGAACACGATTTGTCATATTCTTTATAATAAGCTTTTGATAGAATCCGATATCCTACTTAAGCTAACTGATACACAATCATTCTATTAATACTGATAACACTGTTAATTTTTTCCATAAAAAACGGAGAGGGTGGGATTCGAACCCACGCGCCCTTGCGGACAAACGGTTTTCAAGACCGCCTCGTTATGACCACTTCGATACCTCTCCATGAATCTGAACCAAACAGATTTACTCTATTAATTTGTCTGCCTCAAATGCTGCTTGATTAATATAACATTCATTTTAAATCTCGTCAAGAGTTTTTTTGCAAAAATTTTAGTTCAAATTCAATTATACATACAAAACCAAAGACTGATCTTGTTGTAGCGTAGTTTTAATCTAAATTCAACCGCCTCTGTAACCATTGGGACGACAAGATATAACATGCGAAAGCCAATACTAAATATATGATAAAGATTGGAATACAGATCTGCATTGCCTCACTTCGGCTCATTCCATCCACATCTAACTCAGGTTGCATATATATCACTATCAATTCCCCTATTTTGCCCACGACATAAGCCACAATGCATACGGCAACCACCATAATGGACCGCAGCCTTCCGGCAAAAGAATATCCGATATTGAGGGCAAGATAAACAGCCTGTATCAGGAAAATGAAATAAATAAAGATATATATCAGCATTCCTGTACACAGCCAAAACGCCCTTTCTTTGCTCATAAAGTTAAAGATATCGGTATATATTCTTTGGTACCAGAACGGTTTCCCCAGATCGATAGCAATGATAATATAGCTGAATATTAACGTGATAATGCCATAAAACATGGCAACGATGGCTTTACTGGCAATTAGTTGATACGGAGTCACTGGCAAGGTATGCATCAAATATCCCTGATCTGTCATAATATTATTTCGATAATAATCTATACTCATAATCAACAGCATCACAAATAGAATGGCGACCCCAACCATAACAAGTATGTGTGTCGTATTTGAGACCATGAGCAGCGCCTTTGTCGCCACTATCTTCTTAGAATGTATCATCATGTCAAACACCCTGCTGATGACGGCAACCACAAATAAGAAGGCATACATCGGCAGCATACTATAACCCAAACTATGAATATCAAATTTTAATAATTTCCCTAACATGCAAACACCTCCCGAAATATTTGATCGACAGATTTCCCCTTTTCCATACGCAGTGCATCTGCGCCTTGATGTAAAATAACCTGTCCTTCTTTTATAAAAACAATGTCATCCAATATCTTTTCGATATCGCTGATCAAATGTGTGCTAATAATGATGCTTGCCTCCTCCTGATAATTACTAAGAATCGTCTTCATGATATAATCTCTGGTCGCTGGATCTACTCCACCGATCGGTTCGTCTAACAAATACAATTTCGCTTCTCTGCTCATTACCAGTATCAACTGAAGTTTTTCTCTGGTTCCTTTGGACATTGCCCGAAACCGCATATCCATATCAATTCCCAGATCGGATAGCATCTCCTGCGCCCGCTCTCTGTGAAAATCCGGATAAAAATCAGCAAAGAGATTCACTGCTTCCCGAACCCTTATCCGGTTGGGGAAATATGTCCTCTCCGGAAGATAGGACACGATCTTTTTACTTTCTATCCCTATCGAATGACCATCAATCCGGATCTCTCCTTCATCCCTGCTCAAGATACCATTTAATAACTTAATCAATGTAGTTTTGCCACTACCATTCGGTCCAAGCAATCCCACGATCTGACCGGACTCAATTTCCAATGAAATATGATCCAAAGCCTGTTTCTTTCCATATTTTTTGGAAAGGTTATCACATTTTATTAACTGACTCATAATGTCCCTCCATTCCGCCACTTCCATCCTGCAGCATAAATCGTAATAAAAACACCTCATTTTCCTTTTTCAGTATCAAATGTAGCACATCTTACCCGTATTTCATCTATACTCTCAGCCCTTCTCCTACTACCGAACTTGTTTTTTAATGCTTCTACCCCTTCTCCTGCTTCTGAACATATTCTTTCAGTTCTTCTACCGCCTGCTCACTGTCATACCCCAATTGCTGCATCGCTGCCAGATAATTTTCCATTTGCGATGCTGCCATTTGCTGTTGCAACCCCTGTGTCTGCTTTTCATTTTCTGCCACAAAACGACCGGAAGTCCGTTTTGAATAAAGAACTCCCTCCCGCTCCAATTCTGCCAATGCCTTCTGCATCGTATTGGGATTCACACCAGCTTCCATAGCAAGTTCCCGAACTGGCGCAATCTTTTCTCCCGGCTGCAAAATTCCTGTGGCGATCCTTACTTTGACTTGATTCATGATTTGCAGATAGACCGGAGTATCATCCGTAAATTCCCAATCCATTTATTCACCACCTTTGTTTCATTGTATTATTGTACTATTTGATTAATACAATAATACAAAAATATCTTCTTGTCAACCTCTTTTATCAAAAAATCTCCCAAAAGCGACAACTTCTGCAAGCTGTCCCTTTCGGGAGACTCCATACATTTTTATCCATTTTACATACACCACAAAGCCTTATATCACTCATGGCAACTCATTCCAGACGGCGATTAACGTTCCCCGATTTTCAGATTTGGTACCGCATTCAGATCCCAACCGCTACGGGTTCCCGCCATATATTCATAGTATCCTTGTACCGCAATCATTGCCGCATTATCTGTGCAATAAACCGGGGACGGATACATCAATTCTATCCCTGCCGCATCGCACCCCTGCTGCATACCCGCTCGCAATGCGGAATTGGAAGCCACACCTCCAGCCACCGCGATTCGGGTCTCATCTAACTTCTCTGCCGCCGCTACTGCTCTGCCAACCAGCACATCCACCACTGCCTGTTGAAAGGAGGCAGCCACATCCGCACGGTTTATCTGGATACCCTTCATCTCGCAACCATTTAAATAATTCAGCACAGCCGATTTCACCCCGGAAAAACTAAAGTCAAACTCTGCTCCATCAATCTTTGCACGGGGAAATTCAATCGCGTGAGGATCTCCTTCCTTTGCCAGTTTGTCAATCTTAGGGCCGCCTGGGTATCCTAAGCCGATTGCCCGCGCTACCTTATCGAATGCCTCTCCGGCCGCATCATCATGGGTCCGTCCAATGATCTCAAAACGGTTATACTCCTGCACCTGCACCAAATGAGTATGACCACCGGATACCACCAGACACAAAAACGGAGGTTCCAATGCAGGATGTTCAATATAATTCGCTGCAATATGACCCTCAATATGGTGTACACCTACTAACGGTTTATGCGCGGCATATGCAATCGCTTTAGCCGCCCCGACACCTACCAGCAATGCTCCCACTAATCCCGGACCATATGTCACACTAATCACATCGATCTGCTCTAACGTCACATCTGCATTCTGCAGTGCTTCACGAATCACTAAATTGATTTTTTCAATATGTTTCCGTGATGCGATCTCTGGTACCACACCACCATAAAGAGTGTGAATCTCAATTTGGGAAGAAATCACATTCGATAGAACTTCTCTACCGTTTCGCACCACTGCTGCTGCCGTCTCATCACAGGAACTCTCGATCCCCAGTACCAATATATCCCGCTTCATCGATCAATCTTCTCCTAATACTGAAATTTCATTCTCATCTGTAACCTGTTCCCAACCCAGAATACGCCATTTTCCTTGCTCATCCTTTCTACAGATGAATTTCTCATAGGTTTGTTTGCGATCAGACTTCTCTTTCATCAGTGTACCTGTGATAACCGTGGCACCTTCTTTGCCATCCAGATCACCATACTGTACTGTACTGTTTTGCTGCACCGTATAATTAGAGATCGTCCGTTTCTTCTTATTATACTCGTTCTTATCCTTTTTGAAGTTTTTCAGCATTTGATCCCAGGAATTGTCTTCCTCTGCTAATAGTTCTTCATCATAAAGTTTGCGCAACTGCTTTAATAATCCCTCAAAGTTTTTATCACTCATAGAACTATTATACATACACTTATTCAATCTCCAATACAATTTCACCACCTCTGTAGGGGTGTCTGGATACCTGTCGTCCAGATCTTTCTCCAAAAGTTTTGAGATCTCTGTGGATGTGGTGGCGGCGTCTCTGGAAGATGTAAGCTTCCCCTGCACCAGCATATTATAAAGGACTAATATCAGTGCAGCCACACAAACAATACCAACAAATGCAACTGTTATTTTACGCGTCATCTTATTCATACTGCACCTCCTATACCAATACGTCTTTTCATGTTTCTCTTATCATCAGTATACTATACTTTATGAAAATTTGCACCAAAAAGGCAAAACATATTTACGCAAAAAGATTTTTCCAGGAGATTCCGGTACCGGACCTCCTCCATGACATCGCTCATGCCAGAATCTGCCGAAATTATTCCTCTGGAAATTCTAAAGTTCGGCTCATGCCATCCTTTCCGGCATAAGAATTTGGGAAAATCTTCTGGGTATCCCGCATATAATTTTGCGGATATAACAGGGACGGACTATAGTGTGTCAGCCACATTTCCTTTACCTGTGCCTTTGCAGCAACCTTTGCCGCCTCTGTAAACATCATATGTTTATTCTCTACTGCGTTTTTCTGTTTTTCGGCCTCGCCATACATACCCTCGCAGATGAACAAGTCGGATTCCCTGGCATTTTGCACCAGACGTTCTGTCGGTCTGGTATCTGTACAATATGTGAGTTTAATGCCTCGTCTCGGTGGTCCCAGCACCATATCGGGTGTGAAACGGTTTCCATCTATTTCCACCGTTTCCCCATGCTGCAACCTTCCCCACAGTTGTACCGGTATATTTTTTTCTCTGGCCAGCTCTGGATAAAACCTTCCACCTCTGGGCACCGTAATCGAATATCCATAACAGGTCACATTATGATTGACCCGAAATGCTTTCAAATGATATCCATTCACTTCCAGCTCCTCTTCCGGTTCTGACAGTTCGATAAAGTTTAACGGGAAGGGGATACCAGGAGCAATGATACACAACGCATTGACCACCTTTTCCAGACCTTTCGGCCCAATGAGTGTCACCGGTTCCCGACGATCGGAATTTCCCATAGACAACAGCAGACCCGGCAGACCACTTATGTGATCTCCATGATAATGCGTAAAACAGATGGTATCAATCGGATTCACACTCCACCCCTTTTCCCGGATGGCTACCTGTGTCCCTTCTCCACAATCAACCAGCAGGCTGCTTCCCTCCAGCCGTGTCATCAAGGCAGTAAGCCACCTGCCTGGCAATGGCATCATTCCGCTGGTGCCCAGTAAACACAAATCCAGCATACTCCCCATTCCTTTCTAAATTTTAAATATTTATTTTTGTTTTAGCACAATGATGCAATGAAAATTTTGCCTGGTCCTGCATCTTCATGCCGCCTTCGCGCAACGAAAAACAACAGTGCCACAAAAAGGGCACTGCCGTACAGTATAACATAATTCATATAAAGGGTCAAAATCACAATTCCGTGACATCGGAAACCTCCGGCGGATACACAAAGTTCTGTATCATCTGATCATAGCATTTTTCACATAATACAAAGGAATGTAATTGTGTATCCTTTTCCGAAAAATACCCCCATTGCTTTTTTGCTTCAAATGCATCTTCCATCAACAATCCGTGCTCCATCTTTAGTTCCCTGCCACAAGCATTACAGTACATATTCATCATCCTTCCTCCGTCGCATATATCCCCACACAACCAATTGATATGAAACAGTATAAAATGATACATCACAAAAGTACAGTGGTAATCTCTGGCATACCTCATGTACCGCAAGGCTTTAGAGTCCCATATTCCCACCAACCGACCGATCCGGTCATCTCCCCGTTATACTCCGATACGACATTCCATAAGGACCGCATCCTCCACCGGTTCCGTATAATAACGTTTACGTATGCCAATCTCTTCAAATCCATATTGTGCATATAGTCTCCTGGCTGGCTCATTGGACGTTCTTACCTCCAGCACAATCCTCTGTACACCGCGTTTCCCACACTGGTGGATTCCTGTCTCCAATAGTCCGGCTGCAATCCCGCACCGGCGAGCTCTGGCATCCACTGCCATATTACATAAATCTCCATCCCCGCCTGCACACCATATCCCCAGATATCCCTGTATCACTCCCTCTGTCTCGTAGACCAGGTAAATCGTATCCTGCCGATCCAACGCAGAGCGAAAGCTCTGCTCACTCCACGGTCTGGAAAAAATCTGTTGTTCTAAAGCCACTATCTGCTTTAGGTCTGCTTCCTGCATTGTCCGGATCATATCGTTCTCCTGTCACTGCTCTTGTCTTTGTTGATGCAAACGCGCTTCCCGCTCTCGCTCTGCCTGTGATTTCCGCAGATAAACCGGACGGTGTTCTTCTGCGGTCTCTATTTTTCCCTGCTGGTAATAGATCTGCCCCAACGCTGCCACAGCCGCTGCACTTTGTCTGGATAAATGTACTGGTGCCAACTGATATACCCCTGTATACATCTGCCGAATGGTATCCATCTGTACCGGCACGCCATCCCCCAAAAAGGTAACCGGCTCCTGATAGTCAACTAACTCCCGCAATATATCCTCGATCCCCACAGCTTTCTGCGCTGACACCACCTGCAACTGCCCCGGTTCACAACGATAAATTCCGGTATATACCTGATTTCTTCTGGCATCCATCAACGGGCAGATCAATCCAGAGGTACCAGCCAGACGATATGCCAACCCCTCCAGAGTAGGCACCGGTACAATAGGCTTATCCAATGCCAGTCCCAGCCCTTTCGCCGTAGAAGCACCGATGCGTAACCCGGTAAAAGAACCAGGTCCTGCTGCCACAGCAATGGCATCCAGTTCCTCCAGAGCCACCCCCGACATCTGAACCACCTGGTCAATCATCGGTAATAATGTCTGGGAATGGGTCTGTTTATTATTCACCGTAAATTCCGACACCAAAGTATCATCCACAAGCACTGCCGCCGATGCCACCATCCCAGAGCTGTCAATTCCTAATATCTTCATATGTGCAACCTCACTCTTTTCTATTTTCCACATATCATCCGGCTATTTTCTATCCGAATGATTCTATAATCAAATCCCTGTTCCAGGTCTTTTGCAATCGTAACATCGACACAGTTCTCCGGTAATATTTCAGAAACCAGTTCCGCCCATTCGATCAGGCAGACACCATCTCCATAAAAATAATCCTCATACCCGATTTCTTCCATTTCTTCCACATCTGCAATGCGGTATACATCGAAATGATACAATGGCAGCCGGCCGCTTTCATAGACTTGTACAATCGTAAACGTGGGACTGCTGACAGGTTCCCGGATACCGATTCCCTGCGCAAACCCTTTCGTAAATACCGTTTTTCCCACGCCTAAATCCCCATGCAGCAAAACCACATCGCCGGACTGACAGGATTTCCCCAACTCTATCCCCAGCTCTAACGTTTCTCGTTCCGAATGGCTGATATATTCCTTACTCTTCATGACCTGCGTCTCCTTTGCACTGCTGACAGGATACGGGTGCATCTGTCACATCATGTTCCTCCGTCTCCCCGGATACTTCCTCCGCAGGATCATAATCCTTATATCGTTCCAACATCGCCCGGATCAGATCAACCATCTCTGCAAACTGATCACCGCATTGACTCTGCGGAAAAATGAATGCACGTACCGGAGACATATACAAATAGACCGCTTTTCCTGTCTGTACCATTTTACGGACTTCATACCAAGGAACCATCACCTCTTGCTCTCCCTGCGAGACATGAATGCCCTCCTCACTGAGACAGTAATGCAAAAGAGCATTGATATCTTTATTACGCCGTCTCTGCGTATGCGCCTTGGAATATAACATCACCGGCTGCACCACGGTAAACAGCAAACCAATGATAATCAATGCGAGAACCGTTGTGCGATCCAATCCTTTATAACGCAATGCACAAATCACCAAACTACCGATACTGATCAAAAGTCCTACCACACCAGATATACTGCAATACGTATGACGAATGGAAAACGCATACAATTCTGACACAGTTAAATCTACATCGAACTGAATTTCCTTCATATTTCCCTCATTTCTGCGCGGTCTCCTGCGCATAACACAATATCTGTTCTAAGTTCAATGCCAAAAAGGCATATTAAACATTATAGCAAACTCGACTAAAAAAACAATACACGAACGTTCTGGAATATGGTATAATTATTTTGTATGCGGTATATATTTGTAGAATGTACTGTTTTACTGTAGATTTATCAACACTCTGGGAATGGGGATCACCAGGGCAGGAAGGGGTATATGTATGAGGGATTACGACAAAGAGGAACCATTACAACAGCAAATCAGGGAAGAAATTGATTTTGATAAGTTAAACGATTTCTGTGAACATCTTACCGATGCTATCCAGGAAATTTTTCACTCCTGCGGATTATATTTCCGCATCTTTTCCCGTGTAAAATCAGTGGAATCCATTGCCGGAAAAATCATTCGGAGGCAGTACGGCACAGAAAAAAATCCAAAAAAATTACAGGATCTGGTGGGGATACGTGTAGTCCTTTATTATTATGACGACTTAAGTATATGCCGTGATATTATGGAAAGCACCTTTCAGATGATCGACCACTGGTCACGCACCAATAATAATGCCAATGAATTTAAGGCCACCAAAATCAATGGTGTATTCCGTTTTCCGGCAGAATATTTCAGTCTGTACAAAAAAGAATTGTGGGATCTTCCCATCGATACCACCTTTGAGATTCAATTTCGCACGGTCTTTTTCGAGGGATGGCATGAAATTGAACATGATATGCGTTATAAAAGCCTGTTATCCGATGACGAATTTTGGAAGGGAAGTGAAGAATTATCCCGTATATTAAATTGTGTCCTGGCAAATTTGGAGCTTAGCGACTGGTCACTGGTGCAGTTATTTGACCAGCTCTCCTATAACCACTACAAAAATGCAAACTGGGAACTGATGCTGAAAAGCAAATTCCGCATTCGCATGGACGATAACAGCGTCTTACATCCTGATATAATTGCATTATTTGACCGGGATAAAGATGTGTCCAAACAGTTTTTTAAGTGTTCCCGCAAAGATCTGATCCGGGAATTATTAAAGTTAGATACTCCACACTTAAACTATAATCTGATTGTGAAGTTATTAAATGACCGCAGTGTCCACAATGAAGAAATCACCGCGATCTGTGCTTCACTACCTGCATTAAAAGAGGAACGAAGCTACCAAAAAACCATATACCGCCGTTTGGATTCTTCTGTGCTGTTTCATCTGGAGCTTCCTCTATTGCACAAAGAAACCAGAACCTTGGAGTCGGAATTTGCCAACGGCGCATATGTATTATACAAATGGGCCAGATTTAAATTTAATTCCGTATTTAACGATATTCCGACAGATCTGTGCAGCTATCACAATAAATTGCCGGGATACCAGATCCGCTTTGACTACCAGCCGGAAAAGATGACTTTTACGATGAAAATTCACTATATTGACAGCCAATCCGTGGGCACACTCTGGCATGTACACTCTTCCATCGCACTATTGGATGATGGCAGATTACATTTTTATCATATGACTTCCCGCGATATGCCACACGGGATCGCACAACGTGCAACTTTTGTAAAACCATCCTTTCTGTCAGATCTTTCTTCCAAAGTCGGACTAACGGATGGTGCCCGTCTCAGTACCAAGGCGCATTTTGTCACGGAAGCAGAAGAATTGCAGCAATTCTATCATCTGATCGAAGATCCTGCCAGAAGACTTCCGCTCATTGCCATATTACAACAGTTTGTGAATCACAATGCTGAGAATGACAGCAACTATCCAGACGGTTATGATATGAATACCTTTACCATCAATGGCATGCGTTTGGCTAAAGTGATCGGATTGTATAGCCATGTATATATGTTAGACCAGGACTGGACTGCGGACTTTGCCACGCACTACGGTTTTGATTCCGAGAATATGGAAGGTGCCATCTGTATCTTTTGGCCTCCGTATCAAAAACGCAATCCGGAAATGTACACCCATGAAATGATTTGCGATACTGAATTTGACTTTAACCGTCTCGCATTCCATGACCAAAATATCTCTGAAAAAGCATTCCGCCATAAGCTGGTACAAATGATGAAGGACGAAAATGCGATGCATTAAAAACAAGGAGCTTCCTATTGCAGTGTTACCTTTAACTGCTTTTTAACATTTTCAGCATTACACTGCCGATAAATTGTCGCTGTTATCTCCTGCCCGGATTCACATTTGACCATATATTCATGTAGTTGTTCCATGGTTTGTACCGTTTGTCCGTCCAAAGCAGTGATCACATCTGCCACCCGCATACCTCCCTGATATGCCGGAGATCCTGACTCCACGGTGTCAAGATAGATCCCAGAGACTAACTTTAATGTTTCCGCCTGACCCGGACTGACATCGGTCCCCTGAATCCCTATATAAGGTGCATTCTCTCCTTTTAACAACAAATTGATATCTGCCGCCAGACCAGATAATGCGATAAATCCAGTATCGATCTCTCCTGTCACAGCAATATGTTTTGTGGTAATCATACCAATAAGCTGCCCCTGAATATTGATGACAAATCCTGCCCGTTCCGCCTGATACGGAATACTCACAGAGTACAACTGCAATGTCTGATCCAATATCGGCACCTTCGGTATTTGATCTGTAATCATTCCGGTACCCACAGAATATAAGTTCCCATTTGGCTGCCCCACTGCCAACACATAACTTCCCAAAGCAAGTGCAGAGGCATCCCCCAGTTCTGAAATGACAATCTCTCTTTGTTCTTCCTTTGTAAAATCCGCTTTGCGTACACAATAAACAGCCAGATCCAGTGTATTACTCCTGCCAGTCAGATTTCCTGACACAACCTTTCCACTGTGGAATGTCACCATTACAGAATCCGCAGACTGTGCCGCTGCATATTCCGTCAAGATATAATAATAATGTGTCGTCTCATGAAATAAGATGCCACAATATTCCTGTGAACTCATCGTCTGATCAAATACACCGGAGGCAGATTCCTCCTGATGTCCAAGTCCTACGATAGCCGCGTTTGCCTGTTCCCCCACCTCTGCCAAAGCTCTGGATACCTGATCGTAGTCCTCCAGAGTAGTCAGTGAATCCTGCCCGATTTCATCCGATACCGTTCGCTCCTCTGCTTCCGGACTGGCCGCAACACGACTCAGGGTTGCTACTTCCACACTTTCATCCATATCCTCCCACGGAAAATAAATCCGCATAATATAAAACGACAGCGCCGATATTCCCCCAAAAAGAACCGCAGCACATAATACCAATACAATCTTTTGAAAAACGCGTATCATGTTTTTGCGCCGCTGTGGCTTTAACTGCTCCCGGATAAATTGTCTCTTTACCTTGTCATGAGCCTTCTTCTCCTGATCCTCTCTACGTATGTTCATACCACCATCCCCTATTAGACATTCGTGCAAATCCCACAATTCACTTAATCAAACCCATCTTAACATAACTTTATGAATATAATATGAATAACTTGTTAAAACGGCTGTGTATAGTGTATTATATCATTATATGGTATAGAGGTATAGAGTAGGTGCGAAGCACCCTTTTGACACCCGGATCTATGTAGAAAATTGCGAATGCGGGAATCCAGAATCCTTGGGTCTTGTGTGGGCTAGTATTAGTTTGGAAGCAATGCACATACGCATCCGTGTTAAAAGCGATGCTGCTATCAGCAGCATGTCCTTTTAACACATCAATACGAAAAAATGTCCCAAAACACAATAATACCTCCCGCACTCCCAATACCAGACTCTTAGCAACAATGTCGCACAGAAATGAGGATTATCATGAACCAAAAAGTATTAAAAACATTAGAATACGATAAAATCATAAAACAACTACAGGAACTGGCCGGCTCCTCTGGCGGAAAAGAACTGTGTGCAAAACTACTGCCACAGACCGACAGGCACCAGATCGAAACAGCACAACGGGAAACCTCGGATGCCCTGACCCATATCATGACACAGGGGGGCGTCTCTTTTCAGGGGGTGCGGGATATCCGGAACAGTCTGAAACGCATGGACATCGGTGCCATCCTGGGCATCGGAGAATTATTGGATATCGCAAGCCTTTTGGCAACTGCCGGGCAGGTAAAAGCATTCTTTCGCAAAAGCCTCAACGAGCAGGAAGAAACCGGGGATTCTCTCAACGAACGGTATCAACTCATCGAACCGCTGTTTCCTCTCATGCAGGAAATCCGCAGATGTATTCCGGAAATGGACGAAGTGGCAGATGATGCCAGTCCCGGTCTGGCACAAATCAGACGCAAATTGAAATCCGCCGGAGACCGTATCCATGAACAGTTAAATGTGGTCCTAAACAGTCATCGTAATATGCTGCAGGACGCCATTATCACCATGCGTAACGGCAGATATTGTCTCCCGGTCAAAGCGGAACACCGTTCCTCATTTCCCGGTATGCTGCATGACCAGTCCTCCACCGGGTCCACGCTGTTTATCGAACCATCTTCTGTGGTGAAATTAAATAATGAGATCCGGGAATTGGAGGTACAGGAACAGGAAGAGATCGAAAAAATATTAGCGGAATTAAGCAATCAGGCGGCAGAGCAAAGTTTCTATCTGGAACAGAATTACCGTATTCTGACGGAACTGGATTTTATCTTTGCGAAGGCATCTCTGTCCAAAAAAATGCGGGGGACAGAACCAAAATTCCCCGAAGAAAACTATATAGAAATCAAGCGGGGCAGACATCCGCTGATCCCAACCGATCAAGTAGTGCCCATCGACGTGCACCTGGGAAGAGAGTTTTCTCTGCTCGTGGTGACAGGACCCAATACCGGAGGAAAAACAGTCTCCTTAAAAACCGTGGGCCTGTTTTCCCTCATGGGACAGGCTGGTTTACACATTCCTGCATTTGATGGTTCCAGTCTGCGGATTTTTCAGGAAATCTATGCGGATATCGGGGATGAACAGAGTATTGAACAAAGTCTCAGCACCTTTTCGTCTCATATGGTGAACACAGTATCCATCCTGGAAAAAGCAGACGATCAATGTCTGGTTCTGTTTGACGAGCTGGGTGCCGGAACCGACCCCGTGGAAGGTGCCGCACTTGCCACTGCGATCCTGTCCAACCTGCATAACCGGGGAACCATCGTCATGGCGACAACACATTATAGTGAGTTAAAATTATATGCTCTGCAGACCCCGGATGTGGAAAATGCCTGCTGTGAATTTGATGTGACCACACTGCGTCCCACCTATCGGTTATTGATCGGGATACCGGGCAAAAGTAATGCTTTTGCCATCTCCAGTAAACTGGGGCTTTCCGCAGATATCATCGAGGATGCCAAATATCATGTGGCCACAGATGCCACCCAGTTTGAAGATGTATTGACTGATCTGGAGAATACACGTAACAAACTGGAAAAGGAACATCAGGTCGTCTCCGAAAGCCGAAAGGAAATCTCCAAACTAAAAAAAGCGTTGCAGGAGAAAAACGAACGCATCGACCAGTCCAAGGAACGCATCTTGCAAAATGCCAATGCGGAGGCGAGTCAGATACTGGCAGAGGCAAAAGCATATGCCGATGAAACGATACGAAAGTACCGGAAATGGGCGGAAAGTGACCGTAATATCCGGGAAATGGAAGCAGAGCGAAGCAAATTGCGGGAAAAGATGGCAGACAGCCAAAGCAACCTCCATACCAAGACACCCAAAAAGAAAACTTCCACTCCAAAAGCTTCCGATCTGTTTGTAGGCGCAGACGTACGGATTCTCTCCCTAAATTCCACCGGTACCGTCAGCACCTTGCCAAACGAAAAGGGAGAGCTGTTTGTGCAGGCAGGACTATTGCGCACCAAAGTCCATATTCATGATTTGGAGCTTATCAAGCAATCGGCGCCTGCCAAACCAGAACGCAAAAAGTCCGGCGGCGGAAAGATCGGAATGAACAAGGCTGCTTCCATCCATCAGGAAGTTAATCTCATTGGCATGACTGTAGATCAGGCTATGCCTGTCATGGAGAAATATTTGGATGACGCTTATCTTGCCCATATGACCCAGGTGACCATTATCCACGGCAGGGGAACCGGAGCACTGCGTAATGCGGTACACAATAAATTAAAGAGACTCAAATATGTAAAATCCTATCGTCTGGGAGAATTTGGCGAGGGAGATATGGGAGTTACTATCGTAACCTTCCAGTCATAACAGAAAGCAGAGGTAATCATGGCAGAAAAACAAAAAATACTCATTGTAGATGATGATGCAAACATTGCCGGGCTGATACAAATTTATCTGACCAAAGAATGTTATGATACTACCATCGCAGCAGACGGAGAAGCCGCCTTAACAATCTTAAAACATTATAAGCCGGATCTGGTATTATTAGATATCATGTTACCGGGCATCGATGGATATGAAGTATTACGGGAAATCCGCAAATCTTCGGAGCTTCCGGTGATCATGTTATCTGCCAAAGGGGAAACCTTTGACAAGGTTCTGGGACTGGAACTGGGCGCAGATGATTATATCATGAAGCCTTTTGATTCCAAAGAAATGGTTGCCAGAGTAAAAGCAGTCCTGCGCCGGGCCGTTTCCGGCAAAACTCCTGTCGTATCCGGCATACAGGAACCACCAAAAGAATGTGTCACATTGCCGGATCTGGTGGTGAATCTGGCGGATTACTCTGTCCTGTTTCATGACCACAGGATCGAGATGCCTCCAAAGGAATTGGAATTACTTTATTTTCTCGCTTCCCATGCAAACCAGGTATTCACTCGTGAACAACTATTGGATCATATCTGGAGTTACGATTATGTGGGGGATACCCGTACAGTGGATGTACATATCAAACGGCTCCGTGAAAAGTTTGCCGACCACCCGGATTGGGACATCAAGACTGTCTGGGGCATCGGTTATAAGTTTGAATATAAACAGGAGGTCTGACAACGAATGAAAATCTTTTCTCTGGGGTTCCAATTTATCGTTTCCTATCTGGTATTGGCCATCGCGATCCTTTTATTATTAAATACCTATGGTCACTCTGTCATCTATGGTCATTTGCTGGACAGTCAGGAAACCCGGTTATACGAAGAAGCCACCCATATTGTCTCTGATTATATTTTAGAAACCTCAGATCTCGCCTCCTCACAGACCTTACAAAACCAATTTGAATCTTTACAGGTTTTAACCAATATGCGCATCTGGGTCACCGATGCCTCCGGTGCTATTCTCATAGATTCCGATGACCGTGAAACCAAAATCGGTATAAACATACGGCAATATGACGATACTTTCCTATCCCACCAAACCCTCAGCGGTATGCGCCCCAAACAACTGGTGGACAAATCCATGCTTTCTGTGATCTATCCCATCACCAGTGCTATGAAGACAAAGGGATATCTCGTATTAATGACACCGATTAGTGCATTAGAGGAACAAACAACCCAGATTCTGGATACCATTATCATCTGTTATATTATTACACTATGTCTGACAGCTTTGGTTCTGGTCTATCTACATCACCAGACCGTACGTCCCCTCAAAAAGATGACTGTGGCAGCCAAGGAATATGCCGACGGACACTTTGATTATCCTATGGTGAAAATGAATGGGCATGATCAGGCTGAATTAGGTGCCGCCATCAAATATCTTGCAGATAAAATGGAAAGCATGAATGAATATCAAAAACAATTTCTCGCCAATGTATCCCATGATTTCCGTTCTCCGCTGACTTCCATCAAAGGTTACACCGAAGCCATTGCCGATGGCACGATCCCACCGGAGATGCAAACCAAATATTTTGATATTATTTTATCGGAAGTGGACAGACTGCACAAACTGACCAATAATCTTCTGGAATTAAACCAATTTGAACACAATGGTATGATTATGGAAATATCCACATTTGACATAAATGCAGTCATCAAGGAAACGGTGGAAACATTTGAAACACAATGTGCAGAGAAACAGATTTCTGTTGATCTCATTCTGGATACCCCGGAAATCATGGTGGATGCCGATCTGCCAAAAATCCAGCGGGTTATCCAAAATCTCCTGGACAATGCCATAAAATTCAGCAAACCAAATTCCAATATCGAAATCCATGCCTCCGAAAAGCAACATAAGTGTTTTATCTCCGTCAAAGACCATGGCATCGGAATCCCAAAAGAGGATCTCAATAAAATCTGGACCAGATTTTATAAGGGCGATACCTCCCGCGGAAAGAACAAAACCGGTACCGGACTGGGATTATCCATCACCAAAGAGATCATGAAAGCACATGGGGAAAACATCAATGTTATCAGCACAGAAGGTGCGGGGACGGAATTTTTCTTTTCCCTGCCGATATCCAAAGAAAGATAGGAGACACAAAAAACGAAAGGCAACATCCAATCGGTGTGTTGCCTTTCGCTTCCTGATCTTGTTGCGCTCTCACAAGCAAGCTTGTTCGATCCGCTTATCATTATATCATGAAGCTTCGCTTCCTGATCTTGTTGCGCTCTCACAAGCAAGCTTGTTCGATCCGCTTATC
>JAUNIU010000010.1:16911-25737 GCA_030523265.1 Eubacteriales bacterium
ATTATATCATATTTCTGTTTTTTATTCGCAACGGGTACCTAAGATACCTGCCACTTCATATTCATAATCACTGATATCCTTCTGCATCGCAAATGCTTCTTCCACATCAATGTCATAAACATGTCCATCCTTATAACCAATCAGGCGGTTCTTGCGCCCCTGATCGATCACATCAACCGCATAAGCCCCCATCACAGATGCATATACACGGTCTCTGGCCGTAGGACTGCCACCACGCTGCAAATGACCTAAGATCGTTGCGCGGGTCTCAATACCAGTTGCCTCTTCAATTCTCTTTGCCAAAGAATGGGAATGACCAACCCCCTCTGCATTTACTACAACCTGATGTGTCATGCCCAATTCACGGTTCTTCTTGATCCGTGAGATCAGCTTATCATAATCATTATTAAACTTTTCCGGAATCAAAATCTGCTCTGCACCATTGGCAATACCGCACCATAATGCAATATAACCAGCTGAACGTCCCATAACCTCCACGACGCTACAACGTTCATGCGAATTGGAGGTTTCGCGGAGACGGTCAATTGCCTCCATAGCGGTATTAACCGCGGTATCAAATCCAATCGTATACTCGGTATACGCGATATCCAAATCAATCGTCCCCGGTATACCCACAATATTAACACCATACTTGGACAGATCCTTTGCGCCGGTGAAAGAACCATCTCCACCGATCACGATCAACGTCTCAATGCCTAACTCTTCACATATCTTCGCTGCCTTTCTCTTACCAGCGTCCTCTCCAAACTCAGCACTACGTGCTGTAAACAGAAATGTACCGCCATGCTGTAACTTCTCGGACACATCATGGAACGTCATTTTATCGATTTCCCGATGTAACAAACCATTGTATCCTCTCCGGACACCATATACCTCATATCCTTTGGCAATACCAGTACGAACTACCGCACGAACCGCAGCATTCATCCCAGGTGCATCTCCACCGCTGGTCAATACCGCGATCTTACCCTTGCACTCGCTCATAATCTCCTCCGTTTCTGTCATCTCTCTGACACCTGTTATACTTTTTTCTTATTATTCAACAGCATGTTTTTCCCAAAAAAGCACATACCGCACAATTTTACACAACGCTACTATTTTATAGTTTTTTGCGGATTATTTCAACAGTTTTCTATAACTTTCTACAATTTCTCCGATATGAACAAAAATCGAATAGGGATACTGTATAAATTCACCATAGGGGTCTTGGCATATGAAATCTTTCACGCTTTCCAGTGCAACCGATGCAGATCTCCCGCCAACTGCATATCAAAGAATTGATTTTGCCGCAACGCCTCATACAATACGATGGCTACCGAATTTGATAAATTTAGAGAACGAATCGCCTGATTCATAGGAATACGAATCGCCGTCTCCTGGGCATCCACCAGTATCTCCTCCGGAATCCCGGCACTTTCCTTGCCAAACATAATATACGCATCCGGCTCATAATGGACATCGGTATAGTTTTGACGGGACTTGGTGGTTGCCATATACATCTTTTCTCTCGCCTGCGGATTTTTCTGCAAAAAATCCTCGTAACAATCATAGATGGTCACATCCAACTGATCCCAATAATCCAGGCCTGCTCTCTTTAGCATCTTATCATTGATCCGAAAGCCCATCGGCTCAATCAAATGCAATCTGGTCCCTGTGGCACAACAAGTGCGTCCAATATTGCCAGTGTTGGCTGGCATCTCCGGCTCTAATAATACTATATTTAACATTTTATCCTCCATTTAGAAGTGCCATTCTCCCAACTTGATTTCAGACGGACTCATTCACTCTGTTTCCCGCGCAGTCGTTCAATAAATGCCTGCAACCGTCCCAGTGCTTCTTTCAAGTCCTCGATGGAATACGCATAGGAAATACGCAAAAATCCTTCTCCACACTGACCGAAGGCTGTCCCTGGTACCACTGCCACCTTTTCCTCCTGCAAGAGACGATTGGCAAACTCATCGGAAGTCAGACCAAATTCCTTGATACAAGGGAATATGTAAAATGCTCCAAATGGTTCAAAACAGCGCAAGCCCATGTCCTGACATGCTTTCATGAGAAAATTACGCCGCTGGTTATATGCGGTACGCATACGCATCACATCCTCGTCTCCGTTGCGCAGGGCATCCACCGCCGCATACTGGCTGGTGGTCGGGGCACACATGATCACATACTGATGAATCTTTAGCATCTGCTTGAGGATCACTCTCGGTCCACAGGCATATCCCAATCTCCATCCTGTCATGGCATAGGACTTGGAAAAACCATTGATCACGACAGTACGCTCCAGCATTCCAGGGAAAGAAGCGATGGAAACATGATCACCACAATAGGTCAGTTCGGAATAGATTTCATCTGAAATAACATACAAGTCATGTTCTAAAATCACTGGCACAATCTCTGCCAGATCCTCTTTGGTCATCACTGCTCCCGTAGGATTATTCGGAAATGGCAGGATCACTACTTTGGTTTTGTCTGTAATGGCACTTTCTAACAATTCTCGCGTCAGCTTAAAATTATCTTTCTCCTGCAACTCAAGAATAACTGGCACGCCGTCCGCCAGAGTAATACAAGGTTCATAGGAGACGTAACTCGGCTGTGGCAACAGCACTTCATCGCCCGGATCCAGCATCGTGCGAAGCGCACCATCAATGGCCTCACTGCCGCCTATGGTGATGACAACCTCGTCTTTTGCATCATATTTCAGTCCAAAGCGCCGCTCCTGATAACGTGCTACTTCATCCTTTAATTCCTGCAGGCCCGCATTGGAAGTATAGAACGTTCTGCCACGCTCCAGAGAATAAATTCCCTCTTCACGAATGTGCCACGGCGTATCAAAGTCTGGTTCCCCCACTCCCAGGGAAATGGCATCCTCCATCTCACTTACTATGTCAAAAAATTTACGGATTCCAGATGGTTCTATCGTTTGTACTTTCTTTGATAATGGGTCTCTCACGGTGTAATCAACATCCTTTCTGATTCCTGTCTCACGCCAGACATTGCCAGACCATGCTCCTTGTACTTCTTTAGCACATAATAGGTGGCTGTACTGGTGACAGATTCTAAAGTCGATAATTTCTGGGTAACAAAACGAGATACTTCCTTCATACTCTTTCCTTCAATGATGACCATCAGATCAAAATGTCCGGACATCAGGTATACACTTTCCACTTCCTCAAATTTGTAGATACGTTCCGCGACCCTGTCAAAACCCATATCACGCTGTGGGGTTACTTTTACCTCTATCAATGCGGTGACCTTCTCACAATCTGTCTGATCCCAGTTAATTAATGTCGGATAGCCACAGATCACTTTGCCATCTTCCATTTCCTTAATTTCTTTTTCTACCGTTTCCTGATCGGTACCGATCATCGCCGCCAGGTCTTCTGTCGAATAACGGCTGTTGCGACTAATCGCATCTAAGATTTCCTTTTTCATGCTGGTGTCCTCCTGTCTTTATATCTTGTATAACTCATCACTGTCTGCCGGTTCTAAGAAACGCTTCTCCTCCCCGTGCATGACAATGCGGTCATTGCCTTCCTCTGCTCTCCCGATCACCGCTGCACTGATCCCGGCTTCCTGTAACATTTCCACCAGCAGATTCCCTTTCGGACAGCCGATCAACATACTGCCGCTGGAGATTAATTGATACGGATTAATGCCGTAAAACTCACACACCTCGATGGTTTCCTGACGAATCGGAATCTTTTGGATATCTGCGATGATTCCCACGCCGGATGCCTCACCCATCTCCCACAATGCGCCAAAGATACCTCCCTCCGTCACATCATGCATGGCAGTGGCACCCAGCTTAACCGCGATGGCGGCCTCCGGAACCACAGACAAATATTGTATAAAACCCGCCGCAGTATCCACCAATTCCTCCGGCAGTTTCCGTATCAATTCTTTCCGATGTTCTGTGGCAAGAATCGCCGTACCTTCCAAACCGGCCCACTTTGTCATAACCAGTTCATCCCCCGGCTGCAAACCCGCTGTGGATATGATCCGGTTGCGTTTCACTTTTCCCACACCGGTTACTGTAATCACAGGCTTCGTGACCACATCGGACACCTCCGTATGTCCGCCCATAATTTCGATCTTTAATTCCCGGCAGGCGGCATCAATCTCCTCCATGATCCGGCGTAATTTAATTTCTCTGGTATTCTTAGGCAGAATAATGCTGGTCATGATTCCCACCGGCTCTGCACCGGAAGAAGCCAGATCATTGGCAGTAATATGAACAGCAAACGTACCCATTCCCTGCTCTGCACCCGTGATAGGATCTGTGGAAAAGACAAACGCCTCATCCGGTGCCAGTACCGCTGCGGCACAATCCTCCCCTACACCAGAATGCAAAATCACCTCCGGTCTGCGGTAATGAATCTGTTGAAAAACAGCTCTCTTTAACACATTTTCTGGAACTTTTCCGATTTTCATATATTGCCTTCTCTCTTGTAATATAGTTATTATGTCAATCAATATCAGCCGCTTTTTTTCTGTCTTGCGGCGCCTGAGTTGCTTTGGACTTCTGCGTAGAAGATACTGCTGTCTCCTGTGGCTTAGATTTAGCAGTAGCCTTAGGCTCTTTCGTTGCCTTCTGATCTTTTGGTTTCTTGGTTGCCTTGGCAGATGGCTTTGGTGTCGCCGTAGCCTTAGAAGCCCCCACGGTAATGTGTTCCGGCTCCGCTTTGTAGGAACTGGAATTTAATACAATCTTCTCCGTCTGCACGCCATCCACATAAACGATTTTCCATAATTTCGCTTTATAACCCACATGGGCAGACTGGGTCACTTCCCGGTAGGATGCCGGTTTGGATTTATCCACTGTTTCCACCGGATCTCCCGGCTGTATCGTCTCTAAGGTTTCGGATTCAAATTCTATCTTACGGTTTTCCGCTCTGGTCTCCTCCCCATATATTCGGAATGTTAATATTCCTCCGTCCGCAGAAGACGCAATATATATTGGTGCATCTGTATTATTCTTAAATTTGAAATCCTTATAATCTCCTGAGATAGCGGCATCTCTGGACACATCAACATAACTGACCACCATGGAATGTGGTGAACGCTCCACGACCTCCAATTCCGCATTGATCACAGCATTATATAAAGTAGTGGATACCTGACAGACACCGCCGCCAATACCTTCTACCACATTTCCGCTGGAATACTCCGGTGCCGCCTGATAACCATTTTCTTCCGTACGGTCTTTGATCACCTTGATGGTCGAAAAGGTCTTACCAGGATATAAAACAGTACCATTGATATATTCTGCTGCTGTTTTTACATTGTTTGCCCTGGCCGCCGTGGAACTGGCAAAAGAGGTAGAATAGGAACTCAACTGATCCTTACATTTTGATACCTCTTTCTGGGTATACTCTGGTTCTGTATCCATAACCACTGCTTTGATCGTCATAGATTCGGCACGATCTTTTTCCAAAATTTTGTCGATGGCAGAATGAATCTCTTCCACGGTCTCATCCACCTGTACCTCGTGCCCGGTCTGGTCCTTCGTTGCCTTTAATTTACCGTTTTTGAATCTTAATTTGGAGTTTTTCGCCTTGACATCAAACTGTTTGCACTGCTCCTCCACAAAAGATTGCACTGTACTCTGGGATACATCATAAGAAAGATTATACTGTTTCCCGGAAAGTTTAATATTCTCCAGTGTTTTAAACCGTTTGATCAGGTTTCCCTGTTTTCCCAACTGATATGCCTTCTCTACAGTCCCTTGCCAATCGCAACTCACTCCCAGTTCTTCCAGAGAAGTCTCTAACTGCTCCTCCGATACCTGGACCAACAGCTTAGATTCCAGAATTTGATTGACATGTTCTTCTACTGCTGCCATCGCTTCCTCCTGTGTCATACCACTGACATCCAGCGAGGCAATCGTAACTCCCTCACAAATCTGATCTGTATGGCGAAAGATACCCGTGGTTATCATCTCTGCACCGATCCCCACTAAGATCACCAGTACACAGCCTACTATGAAAAAAAGTGATAATACTTTATTTTTTTTACTCATATTTACAAATCTACTCCAATCTGTCACCATCTACAAAGTCTCAATATAATATATGATACCCAATTATTCTTAATTTGCAACCCAAAGATGTCTTCTTGAATTTCCGTATTTTTAATTTTATGTGTGAAAAGGTCATGCTGCTATAAGCAGCATGCGCAATATGCATATAAATTGCATCCGGAAAACAAGTTTTCCGAGTGCAATTTTATGCAATATTTCCACATCAGTTAATGCAATATGCGGAAACGCAAGGACGTATCATTTGCCACGCTCAGCCATCAGCAATTCAATTTCCTGTTCATTGATTCCCACCATGGCTTCCCCCAGGTCCTCGGATAACGCCGCCAGTAATTTCGCATCTGTATAATTGGTTACTGCCTTGACGATCGCTGCTGCCCGCTTCTTCGGATCACCGGATTTGAAGATACCAGACCCTACGAAAACACCTTCAGCTCCTAACTGCATCATCAATGCGGCATCTGCCGGAGTAGCCACACCACCTGCTGCAAAATTCACCACCGGGATCCTGCCCTGCTCATGCACATATTCCACCAGATCATATGGCACCTGCAATTCCTTGGCTGCCTGATACAATTCATCTTCCCGCATGGAAGTGATACGGGCAATCTCCTGATTCATCTTGCGCATATGACGCACCGCCTGCACCACATCCCCGGTACCCGGTTCTCCTTTCGTACGGATCATGGATGCCCCTTCACTAATCCGGCGCAGTGCCTCTCCCAGATCCTTCGCACCGCAGACAAACGGAACCTGAAACTTGGTTTTATCAATATGGTATACATCATCTGCCGGAGATAACACTTCGCTCTCATCAATATAATCAATCTCAATGGCTTCCAAGATCTGTGCTTCCGCAAAATGACCAATACGGCATTTCGCCATCACCGGGATAGATACCGCCTCCTGGATGCCCCGGATCATTTTCGGATCACTCATTCTGGAAACGCCCCCGGCTGCTCTGATATCTGCCGGAATCCTTTCTAATGCCATCACCGCACAAGCCCCTGCTTCTTCTGCGATTCTAGCCTGTTCCGGGGTTGTTACATCCATGATGACGCCACCTTTTAACATCTGTGCCAATTCCTTGTTTAATTCATATCTGCTATCACTCATCTCTGCTCTCCTATCTGTCAGAGATCTCACCACGCGTATAATAGATCTATAATAATCCCTGACCACATTACTATTGAATGTTACGGTTTCGCGCCTCCTTGGAAGCTTAACCGGATTCTATTTCCTGCAGTGATAACAGTATATACGCAAAAATAGCACCATGAATAGTTCCAAATTTGAATTATTTCATGGTGCCAGATTCTATATTGGATGCTTGCACTGGATTCCGGTACGGGAAGGACCTCCCCCACCGGAGTGCTAATTAAAAATTATTGCACTGCTTTGAATGCTTCCTCCAAATCCTGAATAATATCATCGATATGCTCTGTTCCAATGGACAGACGGATGGTATTCTTGTAGATGCCTACCTCCTCTAACTCTCCTGTGGTCATCTGGGAATGTGTGGTACTAGCCGGATGAATCACCAGAGATTTCACATCTGCCACATTCGCCAGCAACGAAAAGATCTCCAGATTGTCAATAAAGTCCTTAGCTGTCCGGTCATCTCCCTTGATTTCAAAGGTAAAGATCGAACCTCCGCCATTTGGAAAATATTTCTGGTATAATGCCTGCTGCTCTGGATCTGTAGAGATGGATGGATGATGCACCGCTTCCACCTGTGGATGGTTCTTGAGATATTCCACTACCTTCAAAGCATTTTCCACATGACGCTCTACACGCAGAGACAATGTCTCTAATCCCTGCAAGAAAATGAATGCATGGAACGGAGACAGCGTGGCCCCTGTATCACGAAGCAGAATCGCACGAATCTTAGTCACAAATGCTGCCGATCCCACTGCTTTCGTAAAGCTGATGCCATGATAACTAGGGTTTGGCTCGGTCAGAGACGGGAATTTGCCGGAGGCTTCCCAATCAAATTTGCCACCATCCACGATCACACCGCCGATGGTAGTTCCATGCCCACCGATAAACTTCGTGGCCGAATGCACGACAATATCAGCACCATGTTCAATCGGCCGTACCAGATATGGCGTAGCAAATGTATTATCCACCACCAACGGAATCTTGTACTCATGCGCGATCTTCGCGATACTTTCGATATCCACCACATCCGAGTTTGGATTGCCCAATGTCTCGATGAATACCGCCTTGGTATTATCCTGAATCGCCCCACGGATCTCATCAAAATCAAACGGATCTACAAACGTGGTTTTCACCCCATATTGTGGGAAAGTGTGCTCCAGATAATTGTAAGTACCACCATATATATTTTTCGCTGACACAATATGATCTCCTGCCTGCGCCAGATTTTGCAAAGTATAAGAAATCGCTGCTGCTCCAGATGCCACTGCCAGAGCAGCCACACCACCCTCTAATGCTGCCATTCTCTGCTCAAAAACATCCTCTGTGGGATTGGTCAGACGGCCATAAATATTGCCGGCATCCGCCAGCCCAAAGCGAGCCTCTGCATGATCGCTATTGTGGAATACATAGGAAGATGTCTGGTAGATCGGCACTGCTCTTGCATCGGTAACCGGATCTGCATTTTCCTGTCCTACGTGTAACTGTAATGTCTCAAATCTTAAATCTCTATCTTTTCTCTCCAATTTAGCCATAATAATAATCTCCTTTTCTGCAAAAAATTTCTATCCATATAAAACCAGTTTCCATATGGTACAATCGTCTAC
>JAUNIU010000187.1 GCA_030523265.1 Eubacteriales bacterium
GGTTGCTGGAACGATATTGGAAAGAGTTAAGTGAGTTGGATAAGATAAGGGTATTGATAAAAAATAATCAAGGAGAATATGACGAGGAAATAAGTAAGAGAATTGATATGATTGTGGAATATGCAGATGTTGGAATAACGAAAATATAGATGAAAGAGTTGTAAATTGTATGGAATAGGAATCAGGGTTTTCTCCATTTTTGCAGCTTTTATAATTTGAGGTTTGCTGTTTAGCAATAAAAGCTGAATTAAAATTTAAATTCCGTATGAAAGAAATTCCGTATGAAAGATTAAAAAAGACTGGATTTTCTATAGGGGTAGTGTTATAATGTTCGCGGGTTCGGATATAATGAACTTTAGCCCGACGGTTCCTATTCATGCCATCGGAGAAGATTAAGGATATGGAGGAAGACAGATTATGGCAAAGCAAGTAAATAAAGACATGATTATTGGCGATATGTTACAGATTGATCCAGGGATCGCAGCGATCCTGATGGCTTCTGGTATGCACTGCATTGGTTGCCCGGCATCACAGGGGGAAAGTCTGGAAGAGGCAGCAGGTGTGCATGGTTTGCAGGTAGAAGACTTAGTTGCTAATGTAAATGAGTATTTGGCAAAGAAGGAAGCATAGAATATTTCATTTAGAAATTAGAGAAGAGCAGATTCTGAGAAGGATCTGCTCTTTGTTTTCGGGAATATGTGATTATATGCCACCAAGGACCTGCAACGCTTTATCCCGGACGATAGGCTCGTAGTGCTCGTCATAATAAGAAGAACTTGCGTAGGTGTTTCGCATCGGGGTACCATACTCGCTAACCGTGTTACAAATTTTGTTAAATTCCTCAGGAGAATGATCTGTTCTATGCAAAATCAAGAAATAATTCCCGTCTGATGTGTTTTTGTATATTGTGTTTTTTCCCTGGTATTGATACAGTAAATGTTCGCTGAGGGCAGACAGTTGATCCAGAGAACCAAACTTATAAATACGTATAATATCCGTTGGTTCTTTGCCAGGTTCGGTCTTAGGTCTTGGTTCCATACCCAATGCCTCTGTCAGGGAAATAAAATCGTTTTCTTTGTCCGAAGCGTCCTCTGTGGAAAATGGAATGGATTCTATCGTCTCGGCGTTTTCCCCCGGGATTTCTTCAGGATCAAGTAAGTTATCATCATATAGTACATTCTCGTGATTTGTCAGGCTATCTACAAAATCAAAACCAGATTCTTCCGTCATATCATCAAGGAACAGCTCATCCTCAGGATCATCCGTAAAATGAGAAAATCTGGTATCTAGTTCATCGGGATCTTCGACCTTGGTAATTACCAGTACCAATGCATCTGGTAACATGGGGATCGCTTCGATCATGAGAGGAATGTCATCCACTTCAAATCCAAATTCATAGGAAGCTTGCTGCATCATATCGCGAAACAGAGCCTTGGCTTTTTCAGTACCGTATGCCAACTCGCTGATGCGAAGCTCGCGGTCTCTCAGATCCTTTTGGCTCAACGTACATCGGATTTGATGATCATTTATCTTTTCAATTCGCATAGGCTCACTTCCTTTCCAAATCTATTATAATTGATAGGAAAAATACCCTCCTATCTATGTTCAGTATAGTTTAATTATAGCCATAAGTCAACGCGAAATAAAGGTTTCTAAGGGAGGTTTTGTCTAATTGTGTCGAATTATGTAGAATCAAATAGGAATGTTTGCGATCCATTTATAGAGTTTGTTTATATCGCCGAAAGAATACGTGGAGATAATTCTCATTTTCAACAAAATTTAGTAAATCTGAGTGAAATCTGAGAAAATGCAGTCTTGATTGGTAATATGTGCTATAAATTTATAATGATTTTTTGATATTTTGAAGTGCCTTTAGCCCTTGTAAAATGGTGGTTTTTGAGAATATAATGTGTCTAGAGAAACGAATCCGGCATAAAGGAGGTGGAATTGTAGTTATCATTGTGATTCGGACACGGATATGGTTGGTTTTGGCGAAGGAATATGTATATATATCGATGGGAGTATCGCAGATATCCTGCATTTTCTGCTACCCCGATCCTATGTTTAAGATATTCCTGCCCGTCAAAAAGGTTCCGGCGGCTTGTACAACAAAGGATTCGGCTCTCACAGAGAAATCAGTGGATGATTTGGCGAACGTATCACGGATTAGCTGTCAGTCAAATCATCCGGTGGGGCAAGTCTGCGAAGGAGGTTATATCTCCGTGGTCTGATTATGCATCCCGGCATAGGTCGGCGATGCAGGCATTGTAAATAGACAGGGAATGTCTGTTGTGTTGAAACCCTTTATTTTAGCATAGTTTTGAGAAGAGTCGCCAAGATTCTTCTCAAAATTGCTAAACATACGGAAACGTGTTATACTAAGACAGAGTATCTAGTGCAACAAAAGTTTGACAATAGTTATGGAAGATGAGGGTATTAACGAATGAAAAATAAGAAACCGATTTTGATAGGTATATTTGTCGTAGCATTGGTGGCAGTGCTGGCGGTGGCAGTCCATTTGATTAAAAAATATACGCCAAGTAAGAATCATATGTCCTTAAAGGAGTACTTTGCAACAGAAGAAGGACATGCGAAGGTGATATTAAATGATCAGATTAGTGATGCCAATGCGCTGTATGACAATGGGCAGTTTTATCTGGACATAGAGTTTGTGAAGGAAAATCTGAATCATCGTTTTTATTGGGACGATACAGAAAATATATTGATCTATACCACATCTACGGCTATGATCAAGACAGATCTGGATAGCCAGGATGTGTATACGAATAATAGCAAATCATCTAGAGATTATGTCACAGTGAAAACCGATGGACAGACTGCGTACATTGCGCTGGATTACATCAAAGAGTATACGGCATTGGATTATGAGAAATATGACTCCCCGGACAGGGTAGTGATTGAGAATATATACGATACCGATATTTCGTATTATGATGTGAAAAAAGAGGCAGCATTGCGAGTGAAACCCAGTATCAAAAGTGATATTTTAGCGACCCTGAAAGAGGGTGTGAAAGTCAGGGCATTGGCTGCCGGGGACAAGAAATCCGATGATAAGGACAATGGTGACTTTGTTCAGGTTATGTCAGAGAGTGGTATCATTGGCTATGTGAAGAAAAAGCATTTGGGCAGTGTATATACAGATCAGCAGAAAACAGATTTTCGGGAAGAGACCTATAGCCATATTCTGATGGACGAGAAAGTAGTTTTGGCATGGCATCAGGTGACTAATCAGACAGCCAATGGGCGGCTGACAGAGATATTGGCGGCTACAAAAGGTGTTAATGTGGTGGCACCGACCTGGTTCCAGACTTCCGATAACAGCGGGAATATTTCATCTCTGGCATCAGATCAGTATGTTCAGACAGCACATAAAGCGGGTGTGAAAGTATGGGCACTGTGTGATGACTTTGCAGCAAATATGAAGATTGGTAAAGTACTGGCTTCTACCAGTAAACGTCAGAAGCTGGCAAAGAACCTGACAGCAGAGGCGATTCGCTATAGTTTGGATGGTATCAACATTGATTTTGAAAATGTGAAGGCAGAAAATGGCGAGGATTTTGTCCAGTTTGTCAGAGAACTGGGTATCATGTGTAGAAATAATGGCATTGTTTTATCCATTGATAATTATCCATTAAAGGATTTTAATGCATACTATGATCAGGCAGAGCAGGCAGCGGTAGCGGATTACATCATTACTATGGCATATGATGAGTACTATTCCGGCTCGGAAAAGGCGGGTCCGGTATCCTCTCTGAGTTATGTGACGGATTCCATCAAGGCCTTAGATGGTCTGGTTCCAGCGGAACAGAGTGTGATTGCACTACCATTTTACTCCAGATTATGGACGGAGAAGACCAAAGATGGTAAAGTGGATTTATCTTGTGAAGCTTACTCTATGGCAGGCGCACAGGAAGTGATCGAAGACTTCAAGACAGAGGTTAAGTGGGATGATACCACCAGTATGAATTATCTGGAATATAAGAAAGGTAAAGCAGTATATAAAATGTGGGTGGAGGATGAGAAGTCTCTGGAAGAAAAGATGAAGGCAGTGTCCGATGCCGGTGTCGGAGGTATGGCATTTTGGAAACTGGGATTGGAAGAGTCCAGTATTTGGGACAAGATTGTCAAGTATTCAAAATAGTCAGAGAATGAATGGAAACTAAGTTTTCTTCATAAAATGTTACAAAATAGGAGAAACTTAGGAGTAAGATCTTGCAAAAATTTAGAAGTTTTCTAAGGAAATATGGCATAGGGATTGCATTGGGAACGGTAATAGCCGCAGGATGTCTGGTGATGGATGTGGGGGAATGGACTGTTATTTCGGACCAGACGGAGAATGCCAAATATACCATTGTGTTAGATAGTGGTCATGGAGGGATCGATCCGGGGAAAGTGAGTGCGGATGGTGTATATGAGAAAGACATCAATCTTGCCATTGCATTAAAACTACGTGATGAACTCAAGAAACAGGATTGTCAGGTAGTCATGACCAGAGAAACCGATGAAGGACTATACGATGCATCTGCATCCAATAAAAAGATGTCAGATATGAAAAAGAGAATTGAGATCATGAACGGATGTGATCCGGATTTGATCATCAGTATTCATCAAAATAGTTTTTCAGATACTATCTCCAAGGGAGCGCAGGTGTTTTATCAGGCGTCTTCTGAGAGCGGCAAGGCATTAGCCGAGCTTTTACAGGAGGTATTAAAGACGCAGGTAGATCCTGAGAACAGACGTCAATGCAAGGCGAATAACGACTATTATTTATTGCAGCATTCGGAGGCTACGATGGTGATTGTGGAATGTGGATTTATGTCCAATCCTGGTGAGTCAGCCAGTTTGCAAACAGAGGAATATCAGTCAAAGATCGCAACAGCGATCGCGGGGGGAGTGATACAGTACCTAGAACAGCAGGATGG
>JAUNIU010000188.1 GCA_030523265.1 Eubacteriales bacterium
GGTAAAGCAATAGACCTTCATCAAGGCGTAAGGTTGCTGGCAGAATCTGCAATCCGCCGGATTTTCCTTTGGCAATCTTTCAATGACACACAGGGCAGATATTATGGTAACCATAAAAAACAACAGATAACCACGAGTTATCCTTTGCATAAATGAGGAAAGTCAAATATTCTCAGTCCTAATACCCAGGCCGTCGCAGACTGCCCTTCTCAAAAGTATACTCCGGCGTCTCGAATGGATAACTGACCTCGTCCACATAATACCACGGATCCTCCGCATGCGCCGGATTCTTCAGCACATGAAATTCCTGTGCGGGCATGTATCCCTGCGCCAATAGAAATGCTTTCTCACCATTGGCATTTTCGCATACGTCCACCACCATGACCACATGCCCCGGACTGCCACCCTTGATAAAGATGTCTCCCACCTGCAATTCTGTCAATTTGATCTTCCGGGACTCTTGTTCCATGGAAAGGGTACTGGCGTAGGAAAACACCACCCGGAGATATTTCTGAAAACATGAATAGGACGAATCTGCGGAAGCAGACTTCACCCAGGAACTACCGTTATCACTCACATCAATCCGGTATCCCTGCTGCCACTTGCTATACTTTGCCAGAAAACCGTCCACAAAATGAAACGCGATCTTGTCCTTCTGATCGGTATGCCAATAATACTCTGCATATACCCGCATCACCGAATCGGCGCACTGCTGCAAATCCACTTTCTCGATGGGAAGCCGGAAAATAGCCGCATGTGCATTTTGATTGCCCTTCTTTTTCCCGTCATACAAGCGCACCGGACTACCGTCCTTCTTCATCTTATAAGTCCGCAGAAATGACGCCAGACTGCCCGCATCCTCCGCCACACGGGTATACCCCTCCGGTGTATGGATGCGGGTTTCTAATGTGTTCCCCTCCGCATCAATCAGAGGATTCTCCTGTTTCGCTATCTCTGTGGCATCCCCGGATCCATCTTTGTTCTGCTGTGCAGAAGTCGCGGCATCCCCGGACTCCCCGCCTCCAGACTGGACTTCCTGCGCCTCTTTTGTGCCAGAAGATCCGGTTTTATCCTGGGATACCTTGTCCGCAAAATGTCTCCCCACCAGCAATGCTCCCACGCCGATCACGCAAATTGCGATCAATACCAGATAATGGTTCCCTCTCTTTTGCATCATTTCTCACATTCCCCCCTCTTGTATATGATGCAATCAGTATACCATTTCCGGCATAAATATAAAATAGGGAGCAAAAGTTTGCTCCCCAACATCATTAAACAAGAGAAAGATACATCTCTTGTAACATCTCATCGGTGATATCCACCGGATTATTATACAGATTCGGATGTCTGCTGATCCGCACCAGCTCCTCCACCTGTTTCCCAGTCAGGTTCAGATCTCTTAAATCATTACGCAGCCCCATATTCTCTTTGATCTGATGAATATGGTCCGCCATGGCATCTACACTGACAAACCCCAGCTGCTCCGCGAATCGTTCCAGACGTTGATCCTCCACCGAAGCATTGATCCGCGCAAAATAGTCTATGGTCAGTCCACAGGCTTCTCCGTGAGGGATATGATACAAATTCGTCAGTGGAAACGAGCAGGCATGGGATGCTGTGGTCTTTGGCAGGGTAAACGCCATCCCCGCAATCACAGAAGCTTCTGCCATCTTTTCCCGTGCTACCGCATCCTGCCCATCCTGATATGCTTTTTCCAGATAAGAAAATACCAGTTTACAGGCGTGTAATGCCAATGCGTCGCACACCGGCTGATGTCCCTTACTCCAAAAGCCCTCCAAAGCATGACATAACACATCAATACCAGTGCTGGCAGTGACTTTGGGCGGCATGGAATACGTCAGTTCCGGATCAATAATCGCCATCGTGGGATAGAAGCCATCGGAAACAATCGGAGATTTCTTCGCATTCGCATGATCAGTCAGGACCGAGACACAAGTCACCTCGCTTCCGGTACCAGCGGTGGTAGGCACCGCGATCAGCGGCAAATGTTCCTGCGGCATCGCCACACCTGTACCATGGTATTTCCGAATAGAATCTTCCGTCAGACTGATACTGCCAGCGGCTTTGGCACAATCCAACGCACTGCCTCCCCCCAGCGCCACCAGGAATCCATGTTTCTTTTCCCGGATCACATCGGCACAGGCATCTACCTCTGTCACATCGGGATTGGGCGAAACCTCTCCAAAAACTCCTGTCAGGACACCCTCACTCTCGGCGACAATCATATCTGCCAATCCACTCCTGATAAAGAATGGATCGCTGACCAACAGTCCATTTTCATAGCCCTGCTCTGCTGCGATATCCTTGATATCTCCCACGCGCCCATTGCCAAACCGTATGATGACCGGCTGTAAATAGTCCCAATTCATTCAATCCCTCCTCACTGAATCTCACCAGAAGCAATCTTCTCATCCACCATTGACAGTACCTCATCCAGAATAGGTAAATACTGCTCCAGCTCCTCTTTGGTAATAATCAAAGGCGGACAGATCTCAACAAAATTTTCACGACCAAACGTAGCATAGCCACGCTTTTTTAATTCCGCAAAGATCCACGGCATCCATGGTCCCGGAATCCCATATTCCTGCAATGGTTCTCTGGTTTCCTTATCCTTAACCATCTCCAAAGCTCCAAACAGACCGATACAACGCGCCTCCCCTACACAGGCATGTTTCTCCACCATCTTATTCATGAACTCCACCAATATCTCATGCATCTGTGCCACATGTCCCTCGATGTCATGCTCTATGTAATAACGCATTGCCGCCACACCGGCTGCGCAAGCCAGCGTATGTCCGGAATACGTCAGTCCACACTGTAACACATTTTCTTCAAAGAATCTGGCGATCTCTTTGCTGACGATGACACCTCCCAGCTGTACATAGCCACAGGTAACACCCTTGGCAAAAGTAATCATATCCGGCTTAATATCAAAATTCTGCCAGCCAAACCACTTTCCGGTACGGAAGAAACCTGCCATCACCTCGTCACAGATCATTAATATGCCATACTTATCACAGAGTGCCCTGACGCCTTCCATATATCCCTCTGGCGGCAAAATCACACCGTTTGCCCCTACGACGGATTCCATCAGGATCGCCGCCACATTAGACGGTCCCTCATAGCGAATCTGTAATTCCAGGTCGGCTAACGCCTTTTTGGTGACTTTCGCATCATCCACTCCTTTATCAAACCCATCCCGATACATATGCGGATTCATAAACTTAATAAATCCATTGGCACCACCAATCTCCGCTGCAAATCGTCTCCAGTCCCCGGATGCATTGGAAGCTGCCAGGGTTGCCCCGTGATAACTCCGGTAGCAGGAGAAGATCTTTGTCCTCCCTGTCACCATACGCGCCATCTTGATGGCATTTTCATTGGATTCTGCACCCCCATTGGTGAAAAATACTCTTTGATAATCCTCTGCACCCGCAGCTTCCACTAACATCTTCGCCAACAGGCTTTTGGGCTCTGTTGCATAAGCCGGTGCCATAAAACACATCTTATCTGCCTGCTCCTTGATCGCCTCTACGATCTCCGGCAATTCATGCCCCAGATTAGAACAGACCAACAGGGATGACATGTCGGCATATTTATTTCCGTCATAATCCCAAAAATAGATTCCCTGTGCTTTTTCCACCGGCAATGCCGCACCCCCCGACTTGCCCCATGACTGCATAACATATTCCTGATGCATTTCTGCGATTTCTTTGCCTGTGTAACCCATAATCCTCTCTCCTTTCTGTATCGCTATCTCATGATCGCTATGCCTATACGTTTATCTTAAAACCCGTATCTGTTACCTTCAACGGTTGCACTCACAAAGTTTTTTGTGCAAATGAACAAATGCATCAAAGAAGCAACGAAAGACCGGAGATCAAAATCAACACATACGTCAGGATTTGAAACATCTCCTGATTCATCCGATGATAGAGGTAATTCCCCGCTAGTGCCGACAGAACCAACGCCAGCATACTGACACCGATCCGCTCTATATTCAGTACGGTATAGTGGCCCTGAAATCCATAGACAACCGCCAGTATCCCATCTAACACGATCCAAACGGTTGCCACCGTAGCGCGAAATTCATCTTTATGAGGCAGGACACTCAACGCATATACCACCAACAATGCTCCACCGGACAAAAACATGCCATGTATGATGCCTGCCACAAAAAGCACGCACACCATAAACCATTCCGGCAGATCGAAATCCCGTTTCCAACACAGCTTCCTGACCGCAATCAAGATCACCAGCACCGCATAAATCAGCAATAACTGTCCCTCTGGTACAAGCTCCGCCAGACAGACCCCCACAGACATCCCCACAATCATACAGAGCAAAATCTTTCCCAGTATCCGCCAGCGGATGAGGCGCCGCCCCTGTACCGCCACCACCAGACACCCAAACATGCTAAACAAATTAATCACAGTCTTTGCATCCTGCATCCCCACCACGCGAATGGAAAAGGGCATCGCCAGGAGATTTCCTGCAAATCCTGTGATTGTCTGTACGGTATTGGCAAACCACAATATAAATTGAAATACAAATTCCCTGAGCATGGCTTCCTCCTACTGAATTTCCCGTATCTTAAAAGCGATCATCAGACCCATGCGCACCTCCTGTTCCCCGATGGACATACCGATGATTTCTTCACATTTATGCAATTTGTATGCCACCGAATTGCGATGCAGATGCAGCGAAGCCGCCACCGCCTGCACACTGCAGTTCAGGCTGAAATACTGCTTCAAAAAATAGAGATAGTCGGTCTCATTCATGCGGTCATATTTCTCCAGCTTCCCCAATGTCTCCTGGTAATATTCCTGCACAATATCCTGGTTTTCGATGGACAAAAGCAGTTTATAGACACCCAGTTCATTGTAGGTGAGAAACGAGTTTTTGTGA
>JAUNIU010000189.1 GCA_030523265.1 Eubacteriales bacterium
AAAAGATAACGTTTGATGGTGTGATCGGGGTTTCGGCAGGTGCCATTCACGGCAGTGGATTTGTGGCAGGACAGCAGGGCAGAAGTATACGGTACTACAAAAAATATTGCGCGGATGAGCGGTTTATGAGTGTTAAGAGTCTGCTAAAGACCGGAGACATTGTAGGGAAAGACTTTTGTTACCGGGAACTGCCAGAAGTGTTAGATCCTTTCGACTATGATGCATACGATCAGTCTGACACCAAATTTTATGCTACTTGCAGCAATCTGGAGACAGGCGAAGCAGAATATTTGGAAATCACAGATATGCATAGGCAGATTGATCTGGTCCGGGCGTCTGCATCCTTACCATATGTTTCCCATATTGTTGAATTTGACGGCATGAAATTGCTGGATGGCGGATGTACCGATAGTATACCGGTGAAGGCTTTTCAGAAGATGGGTTATACGAAAAATGTGGTGGTGTTAACCCGGGATGCAGACTATCTCAAGAAACCGCAAAGTGTGATTCCGGCCAGGTGGATGTACCGCAAATATCCCAGATTTATTAAGGCATTAAAGGAGAGGCATCAGGTATATAACCAGACGCGGGAAGAAATCTCTAAAATGGAACAGGAAGGCAGTATTTTCGTCATTCGTCCTAGTGAGGTATTAAAAATCGGCAGAATGTCCCATGATGCAGAGGAAATTCAAAAGATATATGATATTGGCAGAAAGGATGCTGTCAAAGCGATGGATGATCTGCATAAATGGATGGGATCAGAAGATGAAAAATAGGAGGCATGTGGATGGGATTGCGAGAAAAGGTAGCGGAAGCTTTGATATCTGATACAGATGACTTTTTCATATATTGGGATTATCAAACCGGATGGAAATGTTCCGGCGGTGGATGTGATTCTTTGGAAAAAGAACCCATCCGCCAGAAAGGAATGTTAGGCTTATTGGATATCGTGCAGGATGATGACCGGGAGATTTGTTCTCTCTTTTTAGACCGGATGCAGCAGGGCAGCAAGGATGCAAATGTATTCCAGCCCCTGCCCGGCAAACGGTTTGAGGTAAATCTTCATCTCCGTAATGTGGATAATACATATACATATTATCGGATAGAGTGCCATATATTGAAGGAGGAGGAGACAGGCATCATGCACCGGGGTGTGGTGGAAATCATGCCATTGACCCAGGAAGAAATCTATCGGCTCCGTCTGGCAGAGAATATCACCAATGACAAAAATCCGCAGTATTTTGCAGGCGGTGCGGCAGAAATCATGGCTTCCCAGCCGGAAAAGCGTTTTGCACTGATTCAATTTGATGTGGCAAAATTTAAGGTAATCAATGAGCAGTATGGTGAGGATGTAGGGGATGAGATACTGCGTTTCTTTATTCATACCCTCAAGATCATATTGCGTCCTGATCAATTATATGCCAGATTGACCGCGGATGTGTTCATGGTATTGACTTCCTATACACAGGAAGAGGAAGTGTATGAGTTGATCGGGAAGATCGATCAGAATTTGTCCGGTTATAAAGGGATTCCTTATACGCTGTTTTTTGGGGTTTGTGAAGTGAAAGACCGTTCTCAGAAATTGCGAAAATATGGGGATGGTGCTGCATTTGCCCGTCAGAGCATCAAGGGAGATGCCCTGAATCATATTGCGTTTTACCGGGATGATATGAAACAGCAGGCAAAGACCCAGAAGATTGTGGAAGATCAGATGGAGCATGCTTTAGAAAATCATGAGTTTGTCATGTTTCTCCAACCCAAATACAGTATATCCAGGAATCGAATCGTAGGTGCGGAAGCATTGGTGCGTTGGATACATCCGGAACGAGGAACGATACCGCCGAATGATTTTGTGCCATTGTTTGAAAAAAATGGATTTGTTATCAAGATGGACCAGTACATATGGGAAGAGGCATGTAAGACGATACGCGGGTGGATGGATGCAGGGGTCGAACCGATTCCGATCTCGGTAAATGTGTCCAGAAGGCATTTAAAAGATGGACGTTTCGTACAGGTGCTGGACGATCTGGTGGAGAAATATAGCATTGAACGCCGGTATCTGGAAATAGAGATCACGGAGACAGTTGATCAGGGACAGACCCAGGCGGGGATCGATCTGTTAAAAGAGCATGGGTATACATTATTGATGGATGATTTTGGGTCAGGTTATTCTTCTTTGAATACCCTCAAAGATACCCAGTTTGATGTGATCAAGATTGATCGGTACTTTTTGCAGGATTTTGTACGGTCAGAGCGTGGGCAGAAAATCGTCGAGCACACGATACGTATGACCCGGGCGATCGGATTGGAATTAGTAGCAGAGGGGGTGGAAAATCAGGAGCAGGCGTTATTTTTAAGCCGTTGTGGTTGTGATACCGCACAGGGATATTATTATGCAAAGCCAATGCCTGTAGAGCAATTTAATGAACGACTAAAAGAATAAGGAGTGGCTTGAATATGAAGAAAACAATAATACAATACATTTTTTTGGTGATAGGTGCTTTTATTGCAGCATTTTCTGTGGAAAACATCTTAGTTCCGGCACTGATTCTGGATGGTGGTATCGTCGGTGTCAGTATGATTATCAGTTCGTTGACAGTGATTCCGTTGGGATTGTTAACCATGGTAATCAATATTCCTTTTGTGCTTATGGGCAGCAAGAGGCTGGGCTGGGAATTTTTGTTGCGAACCGTGATTGCCATGGGAGTGTTTTCCGGATTTTTGCTGGTGTTTGGCGAGATGCCGTTTTTTGTTACCAAGGATGAATTGCTGGCAACGGTGTTTGGCGGTATCCTGCTGGGATGTGGTGTGGGTCTGGTGATCCGCAGCGGAGGATGTCTGGATGGGACAGAGACCGTGGCGATCCTCATTAGCCAAAAGATGAATGTGTCGGTGGGACAGGTGGTGCTGATGTGTAATATCGTGATCTATCTGGTGGCTGGCTGCCTGTTCGGTCTGGATCGCGGATTATACAGTCTGTTGACATACTTCATCGTGTCCAGAGTGACAGATTTCATTCATACGGGATTGGATCAGGGAAAAGCGGTGATGATTATCACAGATCACGGGAAACTGATCGCGGATGATATCTATCAGACCTTGGGACGAACCGTGACCTTTATCAAAGGGGAGGGACTGATCTCTGGAGAAAAGACGGTGTTATACTGCGTGATTACCCGGATCGAACTGCCATTGATACGCAAAATCGTGGAAAAGGATGATTACTCTGCGTTTGTGACGATTTCGGATGTGTCTGAGATCGTGGGGAAACATATCAAGAGCGTAGAGGCAGTGAAAGAGGAAGAAAATGCCTCCGATGGAATATAAGCATGGTATTATGTATTAGTGTGCCCGTTTCTCATACAGGATTACCAGATCGTTATGCCGGATCGTGGTATCTCCGTGTGGAATAATGACATGCCCCTTGCGGCGAATCATGACAATGATAGACTGGCGGGAGATATCCAATTCCATAATTTGTTTCCCGATCCAGTCGCTTTTCTCTTTAATTCGTACCTCTTTGAGACGAATCTGATCCTTTTGATGGACAGATTCTGCGCAGAGTATCAGTTTATCTCCGGGGAGAATCTCAGTGTTTCCGTTTGGAATGACAACATCATTTCTGCGTCGGATCGCGATCAGCAGCAGACCTTTTGGCATATTTAATTCCCGAATGATCTGATTGCACCAGTTGCTGCGCTTGTCCACATCCAATGTAATGAAGCTGACGTTTACTTCTTCCTGATATTCCGCCAGATTTTTGATCTTAGTATACTGCTCCACGAAACCGGCGCTGATGATACCGGTGGGGATTGCCACCAGTCCTACGCCTAAAAATGCTAAAAGGATCGCCATAACTTTTCCGGCGAAGGTGATCGGATAGATGTCTCCGTATCCCACCGTCAGAATGGTGCTGACACTCCACCACAGTCCGGAGAAAGCATTGCAGAATACATCCGGTTGCGCTTCGTGTTCTAAGCTATACATGCACAGTGATGCGGCAATCATCATGACAAAGATCAGACATACCGAAGAAAAGATCTGATTTTTCTTGTCATTTAATACATCTGTGATGACATTAAACGCGTCATATTGTTTATTAATCTTAAACAGACGAAAGATACGGATGACCCGCAGCATACGAAATGCCACGACGCCAGAAGGGAACATAAATGGCATAAAGTATGGTAAAAACGTAAACAGGTCGATCAGACCATAAAAGGATAAGACAAAATGCAAGCGCGCCTGTCCGCTGGTATCTTCGGGATAAAGCAGATCTGCCGTCCAAACCCGCAGCACATATTCGATCACAAAGATAATCAATGTCACCAGTTCGATGGTGTCTAAGATATTTCTATAATAAACAGAACTGTCAAAGGTGTCATAAATCACCACACCCAGATTCAGCAAAATTACGAAAACAATAAAATAATCAAAATATTTACTTACCAGATCCCGTTTGTCGCCGATCTGAATCATATGAAAAATCCGTTTTTTCAACATACTTTTCTCCATTAATCCCAATAAATAGTAATGTGTGAAGTCATTGTATCAAAACAAAAAGCCCTTGACAAGCAAGGATACCTTTTTGACTTTCTCTGTTTTTACAAAGGATAACTCATGGTTATCTAACCATCTGTATCTTTTGCCGTAATGTCTGCCCTGCGTGTGTAAATGGAAGATTGTCGAAGGGAAATCCGGCAGATTGCAGATTCTGCCAGCAACCTTACGCCTTGATGAAGGTCTATTGCTTTACCGTTTCGATCATTTATTTATGCGCCTCTCCGTAAACTTGCACCATGCTGACAGGTTTTCCGTGTTTCCTATAGAGGCATTTAGGGGGCGTCAGTGCTTATATCCTGTCCTTTAGGATATTATGCA
>JAUNIU010000190.1 GCA_030523265.1 Eubacteriales bacterium
TGTATCATTTGACCCAAGTGTACCAAGGGAAGCAGGGCTATATGATTCAAATGCAAATCAGGTAAAAACATGGGATGCGTTGATCGATGATGGAACCATTACGCTAAATGATAATATTATCAGTAGATGCAGCGTGAGCATTTCGGGGAATCTGGTGATAAAAGACGGAGTGACAGGCATTGGTAATAGTGCTTTTAATCAATGTCGCAATCTGACCAATGTGACGATTCCAGGCAGTGTGACAAGCATAGGTGCAAGTGCATTTGTGCAATGTACCGAACTGACCAGTGTGACGATTCCGGACAGTGTAACAAGCATAGGTAGCGGTGCATTTTGCTGTGGTGATGTTGGTGGTTTTGGTGAGTATGAAAGCATAAAGGATAGTTTGGAAAGCATATCCGTGGCAGAAGGGAACACGGTATACGACAGCAGGAATAATTGTAATGCAATTATAAAGACGGAAACAAATGAATTAGTACAGGGATGTAAGAATACCGTTATACCAGATGGCGTAACAAGCATAGGCAGGAGTGCGTTTAACTGCAGCAGACTGACCAGTGTGACGATTCCGGACAGCGTGACAAGTCTCGGAGACTATGCGTTTCAGCATTGTGCCGGACTGACCGGTGTGACGATTCCAGATAGTGTGACAAGTATCGGAGACTGGGCGTTTAATTGCTGTGTCGGACTGACCAGTGTGACGATTCCAAACAGCGTGACAAGTCTCGGAATTGGTGCGTTTAGAGCCTGTAGCGGACTGACCAGTGTGACGATCCCAGACAGCGTAACAAGCATACGTAGTGTGTTTGCGAATTGCAGCGGACTGACCAGTGTGACAATTCCGGACAGCGTAACAAGTATAGATGGTGCGTTTGCTTTCTGTAGCGGACTGACCAGTGTGACGATTCCAGACAGCGTGACAAGCATAGATGGTGCGTTTAGAGCCTGTAGCGGACTGACCAGTGTGACGATCCCGGACAGCGTGACAAGTATCGGAGAGGATACATTTAGTAGCTGCAGCGGACTGACCAGTGTGACGATTCCGGACAGTGTGACAAGGATCGATAATTGGGCGTTTGCTTTCTGTAGCGGACTGACCAGTGTGACAATCCCAAGCACTGTGAATTCGATAGGTTCGTCAGCCTTTGTGGATGTGCAACTGGTGATCTATGATGGGACTAGCGGAAATGCGCCGTGGGGAGCAATAAAAGCAATGAGAAGTGATGGAACTGTGCTTCGTTAGTTCTATATTGACAGAGTTGCAGTGCCTGTTTTTTTGGAAATTGGCGAGGAGGATGCACAAAAAGTACTCCGTGTGGAGACATGTACAGACTCCTCGTATTTTTATATTATCTTCATTATACGGAGGATTACAACGATTTTGCTGGATTTGTGGAGAGGTTCTGTCCATAGGAGGTAGAAAATGAGGAAAGACAATTTGAAAAAGACGCTACTTGTAAAACTTCAGATTTTTTTTGCCGCACTGGTTTTGGGATTCATGCTGGCGGATGGTGTTCCTGCATATGCAGCAGAAGAAGACCTGCCGCAGCCAGCCGAGGAAGAGTGCCACACCCAGTATGATGATGCGGTAAAGCTGGCAGAGATGTTAAGACAATCCCCCTATTTGTTATATAACAAAACCTATACGGCAGAGCAGGAGGGAGAACTGCAGGCGGTGGTGGATTCTGTCTGTGGGGGTGAATCCACCGGCAGAGGGAAGGCAGAGGTTCTTCTTGCCTATATCAGAGAAACGCTGGAACCGGGTGAAAGCTGTGAATTAAATGGATGGGATACGCTCTGTGACGGCGATGTGGAAGTGACGCTAGATGGGGTATTTGGAGAAGCGGATAAAACAATCTTAAAGAAACAGGCAAGTCAGCAAACATGGTGCTTTACCTTTTATGATGTGTGCCGTCTGGCAGACATCCCCTGCTTTATTCTGGAGGACTGCAGGGTCATAAATGGCCAGGAGCTGTATAATAAGTATATTTGCATGGTCTATATCGAGAAGACATCAGGTACCGGAAAAGAGTGGCATTTTGTAAATGTGATGGCAGAAGACGGAGAATTCGTCACTGCGGAAAAGGCCTATGAGGTTATGGGAGATGAGATATTTCCTATGAACATTTGTTTGGATTATAACAAAATGATGATGGCTATGAATGTTATTTTCCTCAATCAAAAGACGATGCTTTCGTATTCTAGAAAAGCCGGTGCAGTACCATGTTTGGCGTATGATGGTGACACAAATACGGTCAAAACCTATTTTCAAAATGGAACTTTAGCGAATGAGGAAGAGTATTGCCGCACCGCTGCGAAGGTGGGGGAAGATGGCGAGGCACCATCCGGCTGGATTGAAAGCCGGATATATTCCGGCGGTAAGGTGACGACCTATTTATTGTATTCCATGCATGGAGTGTTCCTGCGTGGCAGGGTGGATAAGGCTGGAACAGAATATGATTTACAGGGAGATTATTATAGTAGGATTCCATATAGCGTGGAGATGGGAAGTGAGGACGAAAGTGAGGAACACAAGGAGTATCGATTGGGATACAAGCAGAAACTGGAGAATGAGGCGATAGAAGTTGCCAAAGCACTTCTAAAGGACGAAAACTATATCTGGGATGATGTTAATTTCACGGAAGAGGATGAGGCTCTGATAAAAGAAGCGGTGGAGACAGCTTTGGACTGGGACTATATAACGGGGAATGAGTGGAGTGTTCAAGCATTTGAAAATGCGGGCATTTTGTTGGAGGATGAGAATCCGGAGGCTCTGTCAGATAAAGCAAAAGCACAAGCTATTCTTTATTACATAAGAAGAAATGTAGAACCTGTTGACCATGCTCCCCTTAATGTAGATAGTCCCTGGGTTTTAAGGAACGGCGTTGCCGTCTGCGCCGGCATGACGCTTTTATATCGGGATATGTGCGTCATGGCGGGGCTTCCCTGCTTCATGTTGATATGCGATGGGGAGATGGACATCGAAGACAGCCTTTTGGCAGACCATGCAAATAATCTGGTAAAAACAGGGGATGAATGGGTGTTTGTGGACCCAATGAATACCGGTGTTATAGGTAAAGGTACAGGTTATCAGACTGCTATTTATCAGGGATATTCAACATATGGCACATCCTATGTTTTTTTGGATTGCGAGGTGCGGCGGAAAGACTGCTATAATAAATGGTATGGATTTTTTGTTGAGGCAGATTACTATGATTTTGACAGCGAAGGCAATCTAGGAATCTATCATAGAAATCGTTTTGGCGAGCCGGTCGTCATTCAGGACAAAACCGATGAAAACGGAAAATATTTATTAGAAAACGGTTTGCATACAATCGATGTGAAAGAGAGGACGGAAGATGGGAAAGCAGAGGTTGTGAACCGGTATGCGTATTATTATCAAAATCTCTGGATGTTGCAGGGCGAAAAAGTGATTGATGGCAAAGCGTATCACTTTGGCGAGGATGCAAACTATAGTTATTACCACAAAGTGGAAGAAGTGTCACGAAGATACATTATTGGTTATCTGGACTTTCAACCGATTGAAGATCAGCCATATCAGGAAGATGGAGTCTGCCCGATACCGGAGATTTATCATGGAGATAAGAAGCTGGAGCTTGGAAAAGACTTTAAAATCACAGAATATACGCACAACGAGGAAGTTACCAGTTATGTGGATGCAGGATATCAGGTAGAGGGGATTGGCGATTATACAGGGAGTGCAATAAGATATTTTAAAATTGTACAGGCGGATATTTCCGAACTGGATGCAGAGCTGTCTGAAACTAGCTATGTGTGGACGCCGACAACGAATTACTACAAGCCGGAAGTGAAACTTGATTTGAATTGGCAGGATTATGATGTGGCATATTATGATTACAATACGCCCGGTACGGCAAAGGTAGTGATTACCGGCAAGAGGAATTATAAAGGTTCTATCACAAAATATTATAATATTGCGCAGCGTGTCTGGAACGAGGAAGATTTTCAAATTATGGATATGTACGGGAGACCGCTGCAGTCACAGGAATTATCGTATAATTTCTATTCAGTAAAGCCGGAGGCAAAGGTATATTGGTTCGATGAAGAAGGAAATGGATATGCTCTTTCGGTGAGCGACTACGATATTTCCTATAGTAATTTCGATGAGCCGGGCATTGCCACGGTCACTGCGACAGCAAAGGGGAATTATTATAGGGGAAGTGTGTCCTGCACTTATAAGATAAAGCAATATGACATTGGCGATAATAGTGGTGTCAAGCAGCTTATGTCTATGTCACATTCTCCGACGCAAAAGCTTCCCAAAGTCTATTATACCGGAAGTCCTGTCATGCCTATTATTCCGGATTTCAACAATTTGGAAAAGGATGTGCACTATACGATGACAGTCACGGATAATGTGAATGTTGGCATAGCAGAAATAACACTGCAGGGCATAGGGGTGTGTACCGGTACTTATGTAAAGGAATTTGAGGTGGTGCCATGCGTGTTGTCGGAAAATGCAATCAGTGTGGAATACAGATATACCACATACAATGGGCAGGTGCAAAAACCATCGGTTACGATAAAGACCGATTTGGTCGAAGGACGGGATTATTTTATCACATATGAGAAAGAGGTGGATGGAGAGTATCAGGAGACAGAGCCGAAAGAGGTTGGAGAGTATTGGGTTGCTGTTCATGTGACGGATAATGTCTTAATCCGTCAAGCGGGTGTGTCGTCAGACGCAGATGCACCGGACTGCTACTATATCAGTTATTCTATCAATGGTGATGCTTCCGGAAACGGAACAGGAGACAGTGGTTCCGGAAGTGGAAACTCCGGTACGGGAAGTGGAACAGGAGACAGTGGTTCCGGAAGCGGAAGCTCTGAT
>JAUNIU010000011.1 GCA_030523265.1 Eubacteriales bacterium
TTGTGATGTGGACTTTTCACACCAGTTAATGCAAAATACGGAAACGCAAGAAAGAAGTCACTTGTGTTTGACTTTTTCCCCTTTATTCTGTATAGTCAAACAAAGCAGATATCTTACTTTTATCATCATTCAGATGTCAAAAACACGCTCTTTTGACATCCAGACTTCATAAAATATCTGCTTTCTGTTTTGTTGTACTAACGCACTAAATATTCCAATACCATAGGAACTACCATGGCAATCACTACAAGAATACAAATGACTGCTGCGATTTTCCTCTGGGTTTTGCGATTAAAAAAATTCATCTGCCTGCCTCCTATCTCCTTGTGCTGGCATCAATTTATAGAAAGAAGGATAAATCCATGCCGATACCTATTTTTTTTATATCTTTCATTGTATTCATAATCTGGTTCCACGTCAAGTGTAAACAGGGTTCCAAGACCTCCACCTGGGATGAGGAATACTGGCAAAAGGAGTATGACTCTAATTTTGCCCGAAAAAAGGATATATCCGATCTGGACTATATAGAGATATCACTACAGGATCTTCCCATGGAAGAAGATGGTTCTCCAGAGGAAACCCATATCCAGAATGAATTACAAAATGTCCTGAAACATCCTATCCTCAATCTAAATGGCATGAGTAATGCTGATATCAAACTCGCCTATGGTGTGGCAAATTTTGATAAATTGTCTGCCTGTGACCAAAATTATACCAGATTGATCCGAACATTGAACCAATGGGGTGTCTACTGCTTTGAAAACGGCAAGGAATCCAAAGCAAAACAGATCCTGGAATATGCCGTGAGATTGGGGAGTGATATTTCTGCCACATACCTGACACTTGCCAGAATCTATCTGCATGAGGACCAGATTGAGAAAATTCAGACATTGATACAACAGATTGACCAAACGGATTCTTTTATGAAGGAATCCATCAAAACCAAACTGACACAAATCATCCGGGAATATTGACATAACGCTACACGATTCCCTCCATGGGATTATCTCTGGCCTGCTCCCACCGTTGCCGTTCCTGCTCATATCGTTCACAAAGCCATGTATAAATCTGATCCAGACTTTCCTCCTCATAGGGGAACTCCTTTGCTTCCCGTTTCTCCTCCGGTGTCTTCTCATAGCAAAAAGGCTCCGGCCAGATTGCCGCCTCCAGACAGTTGCATTCCTGCTCTCCGTCTGTCCAGGTCTTGCGTCTGATCCGATAACGCATCCCCTGATAACTGGCATTTAATACCGCTTTCTTGCGGTAAAATTCTGCGATATCATATAAAGATTCCCGACTATTCACGACCTATCCTTCCTTCCATACCTCTTACAGCATCCATATGTGTTTTACGACGATAATTGCAATGCCTTGCGCACAATTATTTTCGCCTTATGGCGACCATTTTACGCTTTTTGACTACCATTTTACGCCTTTCGCCGTAAAATGGTAGTTTTTGCTCCATTGCCACTGCTGTTTTTCATATAACAGACAATTTTCTGCGCTGCGGCAGATTTTGGAAGTTTGACTGTATAAACATATGCTTTCTTCGTCTTGCTAAATTTATTCTTGGTGACTTTAATCGCCTTTTTGCCAACCCTGACTACCAAAGTGGTATCTTCTTTGGAAAGTACCGTCATCTTCGTTGTCTTTGTGGTAACGGTGGATGGTATCGTTGGTTTTGCCGGTTTCACAGCTTTTACCTTGATCTGCCGCACTGCTACAATGCTTCCATCTTTCTGACGATCCACAAAATATATAGTCTCTCCGGCTTTTAACGCACCCGGCAGTGTAAAATAAAATCTGCCATTTTTATTGAGAGCCAATTTCGTATAGGTACTACCATAGTTCATATACAGATCGGTTCCCTTTTTCGCAGTTCCCTTGATCTGCGTGGTCTTAGAAGTAATTGCCTTAACCGATATATTTTTCGCTGATTTGGAAACATATTTCTTCTTTGATGTAACATTACACGATGTCGATGCGCTTTTTCTGGTCTTTCCCTTGCTCTTGTCACTGGCATATACCGATACCTGCATACCGGATTTCAATTCCGGTGTTTCCACCTCAAATTTCCCGTTCTTTTTTGATTTTGCCGTATACTTTTTGCCGGATACCTTTACCGTAACTTTGCACGCCTTTTTGGAAGAAGGAATTTTTCCGGTAACGGCATTCTCCGCATCACAAACTGTATTGACTGTCGGTTTATTTGGTGCCGCTTTCTTCACGGTGCGGGAAGCTACTATGCTGGTTCGTCCTTTTAGATCAATGGCAAAAACCTTAATGGTAGTACCGGCATTGACCACCGGTATCACGATACTGTATTTTCCACCGGATAATACCGTCTGGGTCTCAATGATCTGACGTTTGGCATCATACTTCTTACTGCTCTTATATTTTGCAGTCCCCCCTTTGGGAACATAGGCATATTTGCTGCCAACATAGGCCACCATCGTGACACAGGTCTCACCGATCTTTCCTTTGAGCCTGGTGGTCTTATTGGTCACTGCCTCTAGAGACGGCCCGTTGGGACCAGTCCGGTCAAATGCCACTTTGACAACAGCACTCTTTCGCCCCTGTTTATCCTCCACATATACCTGAATCACAGTTCCGGCCCGATGTTTCCCCACATCACAGCTGAAAGTCCCATTGGATTTTGCCGTCGTGGAATAACGTTTTCCAGATATCAAAATATGTACGGTCAGTCCTGCCTTGGCATACCCAGTCACAACCGTCTTGCGATTGCTCGGCGCGATTACCTCCGGCGCTGTCAGAACATTCGCATTAATATTGCTGATCTTAATATGACGAATCGTGACATTCCCCTTGGTATCCGTGGCACGGAAGGTATATTCTCCATTGATATTTACTGCAACCTGACCACTTTTCACCGCAGTGCTTTGCTTCCATTTATCACTATCCGCATCCACATTGCCCATCAGATAACTACAGGAAGCTACTTTAGACCGGTCCTCCGTCCGAACTTTGATAATCACACTTTCATTCGTAGGTTCCGTCGTAGACGGTGCCAATACCAATAATGGTCCATACTTGTCTTCCTTTTCCTGCGAAAGATCCGCCACATAATATCCATATTGCTCCGTCAGAGCCAACGTTCCCTGATACCAAGGCTGTACTTTCGCCAAAGATTCCGCCGAAGAACTGGTACGCAGGATTCGCAGTCCCGCATTCGTCGATACCTGCCAGTTATGATCCGGGGCATCTGCGATGGCAGAATACCGATTCATTTCCTGAACATAGTCTTTGAGATAATCCACCGTATTTTTAGCAGACTTTTTGACCAGTCTCTGATTGGTCAACGCGGACAACACTAAATTGGAAGTGGTGATCTCGTTACACACCATCAGAAAGCGGCTATTATTTGCCACCGCCACCCCATTACAGGTCAGATTCTTTACACGATTCGCTTTCGCATTGATCACATGGCCGGATGCATCATATTTCGCCGGTCCGGTAATATCGATCTCATAGTCAATCCCATCAAATATTGCAAATTGACCGTAACCGCCATTCCAGCTGTTGGATTGCAGACTGGTGATATTCTGGGACACGGTTAATCGGTTTAAGGTGGAATCATTGGTATATTTTTCTCCGGACTGAGCATAAATGCTGGAAGACCATTCCAGCCATTCCTTTAACTGCGCCCCGGTCATCCAATAAATATAATTCCAATTATGATCATAACGCTGCACATTTAAAAGGTCCCCCCAGGTGATCTTTTCGGATATATCAAAGTAATCATCTGCGCCTTCGGAACCATCCATATAAATATTAGTGGCTGAAATCACAGGATAGCCTGCATAGGGTTTCCCCTCCCGCGTAGCCTGGTACTGCATGCCAAAACGGATCTTTGCCTCGTTATTAAGCTGAATCACTCCATTATCCTCCAACAGAGTGAAATATCCCGTTACATGATCTCCCTCCCGCAGATTCGCAAGAATCGCCTGATATTGCTTTTGGATTCCGGCATCGTATTTATTGGTGATGGATTCGATCGCCGGGTCTGATTCGATTTTTGCAGAAGCACGGCGAATCGTTGGCTTTGCACCAACCACTTTAATACTGGACCCATTGATGCTCAAGGTAAGATCACAGATTCCGATGGCTTTTCCATGGTCGGCAGACATAATCACAGGCTTTCCATTGATTAAACCAGTATTTTTATTCACATTTGGCAAATTATAATAACTTTGCACATTGCCATCTGTGGACGGGAAATTGCGATGTGCATGTCCCGTCATGATACAATCCACATCACTAAGTTTTGTCAGCGCATAGGCGACATCACTATTAGCATCTGTAGCCTTCTCATCGCCCATTCCGGCATGTACGACAGCAACCACTACATTGGCACCCGCTTTCTTCAAAGCGGCAGCATTTGTCCGGACACTGGAAATAATCCCGGAGGTCACCAGCGTTCCGTCATAATCGTATATATTCGATAACGTTGGTCTGGTGGCACCTACAATACCGATCTTGATCTGCACCTGCTTTCCCTGTGCAGTCGTCACCTTACGCGTGATCATTTTCGTTGCTGCCCACGGTGCTTTTCCATCGGTATATTTCACCACATTGGAAGTCAGACATATCTTGGTTAATCCGGATAAATTCAACTGACGCTGAATATAATCAAAGCCAAAATCAAAGTCGTGATTCCCTAATACAATGGCATCATAACCGATCTTACTCATTCCTTCATAAATTGGCTGCACGGTATTAACATTTTGTGACTTGACATACTCTGCCCCATATCCATATATGGAATCTCCGGCATCCACAGTGATACTGGTCCCTTCGGTGATTTCCTCCCGCGCCCCTTTGATCATGGTACTGAGTTTTGCCAGACTGGCAGACCCTGAGATCCCTGCCACTTCATAGTCCGCGCTACTGACCTGGCTATGTAAATCTGCTGTTGAAATCACACGAACGGTGGTGGTATCCGCTGCCGAAACATGATTTCCTGTCAGCAGTACACCACACACACTCATCACTATTCCTATTTTCGCGAATGTCTTCCCCCGCAACATAATATTTATTCCTCCTGAAGCGTTTCTATGCTAAAAACGTTACCAGCACAGCCAATGCCGGACGCACCCTTATGATAATACATCACAAATTTGGCAAATCCATGCCAAAATACACTGGATTTTATTGTAACATTCGGAGGAAAAAAAGTAAATAATTTAGAGATTTTGAGTTTCCCATTTTTGCAGAGGATAACTAGTGGTTATCCCTATAAAATAGGGCAAGTCAAATCTAAAGATTCTTGTGTTTTTATCAGAGACGATTGATCCAGAGATAATACTGTCCCTCCTTGGTTCCAATGTACAGTATTCTGTCCTGCCCGCCAGATGTAACTTGTATGACAATTTTAGCAATGGGATTGATGCCCTGTTCTTCCCAATCAGACTCCTCTAACCCCGTCACATCCTTTGCCGTATCCTGCCCCGATGCCCCGGAAGATTCCATTTCCTCTGAGGTATCCTGCAATAAAAACTGAACAGTGTCTCCAGACTGGCAGGGAACTTTCTCCAAGAAGCAATCTACCAGATTGCCGTCTACTGTATATCCACTACAGACCACGCCATACTCCGGAATAATCTGATAGGTCATATCCGCATCTTTCTCCCCCAGATTTAATTCAAAATATTTCCCGTCTAAAACATGCTCCTCCAATACCTGATCTTTGGAATTTCCTTCCCTGTGGGATGTATAATCCTGGGGCCATATCTGTACCGTCTCGCCTGTTTGAAGTCTCACCTGCGAATCCGTCTGCTGCCCATAGCTGTCCCCGTCTGCGTCCTCTGCACTAGAATATGCATCCCGAGACCCCTCCTGCTCTTCTGGTTCGGTCTTTTTCTTTCCGTATGCTGGTGCTTCTGCCGGATCTCCCTGCGCCTGATCCATACCACCCGCAGATTTTTCTGCCAGTTCTTCTCCGGTATCCTGCCCCTTTTCCAGCCACATATGATCTATATAGAGTTCCAGATCGTCTCCACTTACCACGCTGTCCTCCATCACCTGTCCGTTTTCACCAATCAAATCTCCGGCATTTTTCTTGGATGCCATTTTGGAATCGCCATTTCTTCCAACATATAATAAGGTACTATTCGCACTGAAAAGGATAAAAACCACAGCAGCCGCCACAAGCCCCCCACCAAATACAACATGCTTTAAGGTTCTTTTGCTATGTCTGCCCTTTCGTAATTTTTCCGGCTCTGCCGCCTCTGCGATCATTTCCTCCGATATCTCTCCAATGGCATCTAATAACTTCTGTTCTCTGCTCATAGATAGATCGCCTCCTTTTCCAGCCATTTCTGTAAGTCGTTACGCATTCTGCTTAAAATAGATTTGACGGTCCCTTCCTTTAATTCCAGTTTCTCCGCAATCTCTTTGACACTGTCCATATAAAAATAACGCCGCAAGAATACGATACGCTTCTTCTGCGTCTGCTGTCTGAGAAATGCTTCGATGGCATGCACCAGTTCCTGTCTCTCAATCCTCTCCTCTACCCGTTTCCCATCCGATACGCATTCCGACAATTCCTCCAATACATAAGACACCTCATATCCTCCCCGCTTCTGTGCATGCTGTTTTTGTGCATAGTTTAACGACAAATTGCGCACAATTTTTGCCAAAAAACCCGCCAAATGATTTGGTCTGTGGGGCGGAATCGCATTCCACACCCGCATCCATGTATCATTGACACATTCTTCTACATCCTCTGCGTTGCGCAGAATCCCATAGGAAACCGTATGGCAATAATTCTGATATTTCTTTGTCAGTGCGAGAAGCCCCTCTTCTTTCCTCTCCCACAGTTTATCGATAATCTCCTGATCTTCCATGCCTTCTCCTCATTTGAGCTACTGTTTGCCACTTTGTGCAGCAGACACTTGCTGGCAGTGCCAGATACATGCCCACCACCAAAAGCATCCCTGCTATTATCCTTACGCTAATACTCTGTTTTTGCGCGGAATAAGAAACATAAGTATAAATCAAGTCTGCTTCTGCAATTTCTCCACCTTATTCAATGATACCTGATCCGGCAATGTTTTTAAATACTTAGCCACCTCTTTTTCTTGTGCGCTAGTGTAAAACGGATTTTTTCACACGCTTCCTCGTTTTATATTGCCTCTACATTAATACACCGATTTTATCAAAGGAGGTTGCACCAAAATTTCCTGTCATGACAAAAGGCTGCCTCGTATCCCTTTCTGATACAAAACAGCCTTTTGTCAAACTTTATACATGAATTTCTCGCTTTATCCAAAATGAAATAATAACAGGTCTCCCCTTAATCTTCCTCGATATGCTCCCGCCCCTGCGCAATGATTGTCTTGACATGCCCATCCGCCAGAGAATAGAAAACGGATTTGCCTTCCCGCCGGCTCTTAACCAGCTTATTCTGCTTGAGAATACGCAATTGATGGGAAATGGCAGATTGGGTCATATTCAGCACCTTTGCCAGATCACAGACACAAACCTCCGCAGACGAAAGTACAAACAATATCCGTATACGGGTAGAGTCTCCAAATACTTTGAATAATTCTGCCAGATCATACAGCTCCGTTTCATCCGGCATCGTATCATTGACGATCTTAATTAATTCCTCATGAATTTCCACCGTATCACAACAATCCAATTCTTTTTCTACTGCCATCACTGTTCCTCCCTACATCTTTCGCATCTCGTGTCAATCCTGCACCACGGAATACACGAAACCATTTATTCTCAAAACGCCAAGCGGTCACCAGGATACTTATTCACATCACACTTTATCTACGAACAAGGTCCGAATCGCATTGAATACCGCCAGTACCATGACGCCCACATCTGCAAATATGGCAATCCACATATTGGCAATCCCCAGTGCCCCTAAGATCAGGCACAACACCTTAACCCCAATGGCAAAATAAATGTTTTCGTATACGATACGAATACATTTACGGGAAATCCGAATCGCTTTGGCAATCTTAAGAGGATCATCGTCCATCAGCACAATGTCCGCCGCCTCGATGGCTGCATCTGATCCCAGTGCTCCCATGGCGATACCAATATCTGCGCGGGAAAGCACCGGTGCATCATTGATACCATCTCCCACAAATACCAGTTTATCCTTTGATCTCTTTTCTGTCAAAAGACGTTCGACCTGTTCGACCTTATCCGACGGCAATAATTCACTGTACACCTCCGATATTCCGATCTTCTGTGCTACGTTATCTGCCACCCGCCTGTCATCACCGGTCAGCATCACGATCCTTGAAACTCCGGCTTTATGCATCGCCGCAACCGCATCCTTAGCATGCGGTTTTAACCGGTCTGCAATCAGGATATGTCCTTCGTACTTCCCATCGATAGCCACATGCACAATCGTCCCAATCTCATGACACTCCTGACAGGCAACCCCTTCCTGCCGCATCAGCTTTTGATTGCCCACTGCCACTCTATGACTATCCACTGTAGCGATCACGCCGTTTCCGCCGATCTCTTCCACATCTGATACACGAGTATGATCCAACGTATCACCATATGCTTTACAAATACTTCTGCTGATCGGATGGGAGGAATGACTCTCCGCCAAAGCTGCATATTCCAATAATTCTTTTTCTGCTAAGGTATGATGGTGCACGCCGATCACTTCAAATACGCCCTGTGTCAGAGTACCCGTTTTATCGCATACTACAGTTGTAGTATTAGCCAGTGCTTCCAGATAATTAGAACCCTTTACCAAAACACCCTCATGACTGGCACCGCCGATCCCTGCAAAGAAACTCAGCGGTATACTAATCACCAGCGCGCACGGACAACTGATTACCAAAAAGGTCAGTGCACGATAAACCCAATCACTCCATAATGCCAATGTGGATGCCTGGCCCAACAAGCCGATGCCAAATAGTGGAGGCAACAATGCCAATGCCAGCGCGCCATAGCATACTGCCGGGGTATAATATCTGGCAAACTTCGTAATAAAGTTCTCCGAGCGGGACTTCTTGGAACTGGAATTTTCCACCAGATCCAAGATTCTGGATACCGTAGAATCTCCAAATTCTTTGGTGGTCCGAATCTTCAACAGACCTGTCATATTAATACAGCCACTGATGATTTCATCGCCAGCCGCAGCATCCCTCGGCAAACTTTCTCCCGTCAGTGCACTGGTATTTAATGTGGTATTCCCCTCCAGAATCACACCGTCAATGGGCACCTTTTCTCCCGGTTGTACTACAATCGTAGTACCAATCTCCACTTCATCCGGATCCACCTGTTCTATCGAACCATCCACCTCGATATTCGCATAATCAGGACGAATATCCATCAGGTCACTGATATTACGGCGGCTCTTACCCACAGCTACACTCTGGAACAACTCACCGATCTGATAAAACAACATAACTGCCACTCCCTCGGTGTATTCTCCCAGCAGGATAGCCCCCAGCGTTGCCACAGCCATCAGGAAATTTTCATCAAACACCTGACGATTCAGGATCCCTTTCCAAGCTTTCCGTAAGATATCATAACCGATCACCAGATATGGTATCAGGAACAATCCAAAACGCAGCCACCCCGTCAAAGGTAATAATCCCAGTATCACCATGAAAACAGCGGCGATGATAATACGCATCAATACCTTTTTTTGTTTTCTCGTCATAATCAGACCTCCCCTCAAGGTTCCGCCAATCCCTCTTTTTTGGCTCAAGATTTCATAAATTCATTTGACGCAATCCCAAATTCCGATCTCATCTGATTTAGAAAAAGATTTCGCAGTCATCTTCCACTTTACGACAGTTCTTCAATACCACCGGCATAACTGCCTTCGGATCCTGACCCTCTTCAAACTCCACAATCATCTTTAATGCCATGAAATTAACTGTAGCATCCTTGACACCTGCCGTTTTCTTCGTAGCTTCCTCCATCTTCGCTGCACAGTTTGCACAATCCACTTCAATCTTATACGTCTTTTTCATACGATCCTCCATTCCGCCGCCTTTGACTAGCGGCATAAATCATTGCCAAAACGCTGTCTTTTGCGTTTTCTGCGTTGCCTTGCAACTTTAATATTTACATTTCGTCATATGAACAATTATTCATATGTTTGACATTATTATAGCATGCCCTCGAAATATGTCAAGCAAAATTTAACAGATTTATAACTGCCCCCAAATAACATTGCTTAAAATGGGGATGTCACAATTCGTAACATCGCTGTCACAGTCCGTCGCTTGCAGAAATTGACCTTTCCGGAATACGATAGTAATATCAAAACAAAGGAGGTATCCAATCATGACATTGGGAGAAAAATTAAAAAAAGCAAGAAAGGAATCCTGTTTATCACAGGAAGAATTGGCAGACAAGATGAGTGTCTCCCGTTCCGCTATTGCAAAATGGGAGACGGACAAAGGTATGCCAGATATCAATAATCTGAAAACGATGGCAAATGTATTAGATATCAGCATTGATTATCTGCTGGATGATGGCACAGAAATAGATCTGCAACAAACCAGAGAATCCATAGATCTCAGCGCCTACACCGATCAAAAGATAACAATATTCAAAAAGAAGCGCATCAAAGACAAAGTAATACGGGGGAAATATCCGGAAGCAGTCATTTATACTTTAATAGCAGAGGAAAAACTGACAAAAGGAGAAAAAATTGTAGATACTATGATTTGGTTGTTTTCTCCTATGATTGACGCAGTGAAATTTACCAAAGAATTAAATAATCTGGATAAAGAATTTTATCTGGTATGCCAGGGAGAAAAGCAATATCTGGCAATTGTCACCGATGAGTTTATCGAGAGTCATATGTTGACACAGAAACTGCCGGAAAAGACAGGATCGAAATATGAGATCGGCAATTTCAAACTCAGAATCAAAATGCCTATCAGTGCCTCTGCACAAGCGGCACCAACATATTTGAGTACACGTATCCCTGTGAGATCACTATACTTTCCACAGATCAGCAACATCAGCAAACATGCCAGCAGTGTCATTAAGACCAAAACTTTACACACCTCGATGAATAAGGTTCTCTTTTCTACTCCAAAAATGCGACGAATATACCATGCATGGCTTCGCTTATCAAACCACATAAATAATGTGATATAAGACAGCGCAAAAGAAAACAACATGGAACCGTATCTTAATATCTTATACAATCGTTTTTCCATCATCGATGTTTCCCGCTCATTGACTTCATCATGCAGGGAAACATCGATCTCTATCCCATATCCACTGCAAAGATTTTGTAACAAATGAAATTCCTGATCCATCGGTTCTAAATCATACATAACAAAATATATATCCCCGCTATTGATATAATCACAGACTTCTTGTATGCATTCTTCTGATATGGTATCCATTCCCTCCTTTAACACTTCATCGGATATTATCTCCTGGTCATCCCGCAGTATCCCCGCCTGTTTCAACTTATTTTGGACGACAATATCCCGAAAACCGTCCACAATTTCTCTAGTTTGATCGGTATTAATGTCCTGAGACAGGTATACGACAGAGCATAGCAGGGTACAGATTTCACTACCGCTCTGTCCTTTTGTCATATATCTCTCACCGTATAGCATCCCAGCCGTCAAAAGGCAAAAAGAAACCGTCAGTCCCAATAGCGTAATAAACGTTGAGATCGGATGGGTTTTCATATCTCTCATACTGTTTCTCCATTCCAAATCTTGCCATCCTTGATGATAATGCTTCTCTGGCACTGCGCTGCTATATCCCTGTCATGGGTAACGATAATAATCGTCTTTCCCTGATCGTTTAACCGCTTTAATAATTGCATGATTTCGTCCGCTGTGTTTTCGTCCAGAGATCCCGTGGGTTCATCTGCCAGAATCACATCGGTATCCGCCACGATTGCCCGCGCTATGGCACAACGCTGTTGCTCTCCCCCGGATAATTTATGAATCTTTTTTCGTCTATGTTCCGCAATTCCAACCTCCTCTAGCGCATTTAAAATAATTGTCTTTCTATTTTTGACATTTCTCGCCAGCAGCGGTATCTCAATATTCTCATATACACTATACTCTGGAAGCAATTCAAAATTTTGAAAAATATAGCTAAAATGTTTCTTTCGGAATTGATGCAATTCTTTTTTGGATAATCCGGTCACATCCACATCATGAAATACATATTTCCCGCCTGTTGCTGTATCAATGCATCCCAATATATTAAGCAACGTAGATTTTCCTGCACCAGACTTCCCCATGATTGCCACCATTTCCCCCTCCCTGATTTGAAAGGAGATTTGGTCTAACACTTTTTTATATGGCTTTTTATACTCTTTGGATAATTCCTCTATATTAATCATTCTAACCTCCTTTTCAAAGCGTTTCACATTACAAATAAGCTGTGTGAACACTCCTTTACTCATTATAATCCCTCATCATCGATAACGGCGAAATTTTGCAAAATACTACACTGGGAATCACCGAAGATATTACTGTCATTATCACACAGAGTAAAAACTCCTGCACAAATACTCTGCTATATAGGATCTCCCGGATGACACCATTAATCACTTCACCCCGCAGAAGATAACCAGTGTTTTGGCATAGTGTGACAAAGTTCCACAAAAGGAGAAACGCTGCCACCAATGCAAATGCAAACATAAAACAATTCTCTAGGCAGATCAATATTACGATCTGTCTCGAAGTCAATCCAGATGTATACAAAACACCGTACTGTCGTTTATTTCCAAATAAACTATACACTTTTAATACGCATATAATAAACAAAACCGCACCTAACAAATACAGGGAATACTTTACGAGCGCTTTAAGCATTGTTTCATTTTTTTCTTTTACCGTTTCGATATACTCATCCAGCGCGTGTACACTAACTTTTACCTTATTTTTCTCTGCAATTTTCTGCACCGTTTTCTCAAATTGAGCCTGTGTAACACCTTTTGCCAATTTATAATAAGACGTATTTGTACACTGGGATCTTTCTTCTGGCATAACCGGCACAAAAACCATGTAATCTGTATTTACGAAACTTGTGATCTCCGGTATATCCGAATAAGCCACATCTTCGGACAACCATTTCTCATTTCTGTCGATAAACCCCAGTATTTTGTATTCCGTATCCTCTAATTTTATGGAATCTGTATTCTGATATTTCTTTTGATATTGATGTCCTAAAATGATCTCATTCTGATAGGTTCCAAGATTTTCCCGCAGACTTAAATTGATATGGAATATGTCAAAAACGTCCTTGTCAATACACGTACATTCTACCATATCTGCCCCACCATATAAATTTGTATACTGATGTCCCATTTGTATTTTCGCAAGTTCTTCTCCCAGTTCCCCTCCTAAATTTACAAACTCTCCCACTTTCTCCACTTCCGGTTCTAATCCGATTCCTTCAAAAAAAGCAACTTCATCTTCATATTTCTCTGATTCTTCTACAAACAGATATCCAGTCCTCTGTACATCACATATTTTATGGAATTGCATCTCATCAAAGGAATTCATGTTGGCTACGGTAAGCGCAATTCCTGCCAACACAAATCCTGCCACCATCCATAAGAAAAAAATAAAGTTTTTCAATAATTTCCCGGATATCATCTTCATTGCAAGAATACTTATGTTTTTCATAGAATGTATTCCACACCTCCCTAATATCGCCTCACAGCTACTCACATTTCGCATCCCGCGCAGCGTTTTATCAAATAGGAGAACTATCCCATTCGATAAAAAACAAGGTACTCCTCAAAGAAGTACCTTGTCCCATATTTTTGCTTCTTCAAATCTACTTTATACCTCTGGCTCTATTAAACCGAATGTATTTCCTTTGCGCTTATATACCACATTCACCTCATCCGTGGCAGCATTGCGGAATACATAGAAATTATGTCCTAACAGATCCATTTGCAGACATGCTTCTTCTGGATCCATCGGCTTGATCGCAAATCTCTTAGAACGGATGATTTTGATCTCATCATCTTCTCCGGCATCTTCCTCGATGAATGCCTTGCTTAAACTCTCTGCTGTCTGCTGCTGATCCACTAACTTATTCTTATACTTGCGAAGCTGACGCTCAATAATCTCTTCTACCAAATCAATGGAAACATACATATCGCTGCTTACCTGTTCCGCTCTTACGATGTTTCCTTTCATTGGAATCGTTATCTCAATTTTCTGTCTCTCCTTCTCCACACTGAGTGTCACATGAACTTCTGTCTCCGGAGTGAAGTATCTCTCCAGCTTTCCAATTTTCTCATAGATCGCTGACTTCAAACCTTCTGTCACATCAATATTTCTGCCACTAATAATATACTGCATAGTTACCACTCCTTTACTCTATAGTAGTTCCATTATACTCCACATATGATACAATTTCAAGGCAAAATGCACAATTTCATTGTAGAATACTATCATTTCTTGTACATTTTGACCATTACAATTCGGATATTCCATAAATCGTAAGAGACTTTCCGCTCCTGCTTCGATATTTTCTGACAACTTTTTATCCCGGTCTTCCGAAAAAATAATACTATTTTGTGAATGTTCTTACACAGATTTTATTCCATGCAAATTGTGGATAATGTGAATAACTCGGTGCATAAGTGGGTTTTTCGGCATTTGTTTTTTGATTATTTGTGAATAAATCAAGATTTATCCACAAATTTCTCTTATATTGGGGAGGAATACGAAGAAATTATGTTATTTTATTTATAAAGTAATAATCTTTAATTTTCAATCATTTAGCATAATTGTCTGACAATTCATAGTTCTGATCATCGTTCCCTGTGTTATGTTTCTGCCCTTATACTTTATCAAAGATCTGATCCGTATTTTATTAAGAAGATCAAAAAACCGCATCCAGAAATCCCAGATGCGGTTTACATACAGGTGCCAAATTCTCCCATGGCAACCTATCTGATATTCAGAATACATTAAGCTAATTTAGATTTTGCAATCTCTACTAAAGAAGCAAATCCTTCCGGATCACTGATTGCCATCTCAGAAAGCATCTTTCTGTTGATGTCAACCTCTGCTAACTTCAAACCATACATAAATTTGCTGTATGACAGACCATTCAATCTAGCTGCTGCATTGATACGAGCGATCCATAATCTACGGAACTGTCTCTTTCTCTGCTTTCTGCCTGCGAAGGATGAATTAAGTGCTCTCATGACAGACTGCTTAGCAACACGATACTGCTTAGAACGTGCACCTCTGTAACCTTTTGCCAGCTTTAATACTCTATTATGTTTCTTTTTTGCATTTAAACCGCCTTTAATACGTGCCATTTCAACTTTCCTCCTTCATTATTTAGAATATGGTAACATACGCTTCATCATTTTTGCGTTGGTTGGATCAACCTCTACGGCTTTACGAAGATTTCTCTTTCTCTTTGTAGTCTTCTTATTCAGAATGTGGCTTTTGTATGCCTTCATCTTCATGAGTTTACCTGTTCCGGTTGTCTTAAAACGCTTTGCTGCTGCGCGCTTTGTTTTCATTTTTGGCATGATAATTTCCTCCTTAACTTCATGTGTTTATATCCTAAAGCATCTCTAATGGATTCCTCACTGGAACATCAGACAAACTTTATTAGCGCTTCTTGGAAAGGAACATCACCATAGTACGTCCCTCCATCTTTGGCTGCTTATCAACCACTGCGATATCCTCCAGCTTCTCATAAAACTGGTCCAAAATCTGCTTGCTATAATTAATATGTGTCATCTCACGACCACGGAAACGCAACGCCACCTTGACCTTATTACCCTTATCTAAGAATTTGCGTGCCTGATTCGCCTTGGTATTCAAATCATTGGTATCAATATTCGGTGACAGACGTACTTCCTTGACTTCCATCGTCTTTTGTTTCTTCTTGGCTTCGCGCTCTTTACGGGTCTGCTCATATTTATACTTGCTGTAATCAATGATCTTGCATACCGGCGGCTTAGCACCCGGTGCAATTTTCACCAGATCCAAATCTGCTTCTCTGGCTAATTTCATCGCATCCCTGGCAGACATGATTCCCAGCTGCTCCCCGTCCTGTCCGATCAGACGAACCTCTTTGTCACGAATTCTCTCATTAATCATTAAATCGCTAATGGTAGTGCACCTCCTGGCTGTTAGTTTATAAATAGATGACTGGATTCCCCATTTTCTCCTGCATCGCAAAAAATACAAAAGAAAAACGTGGACTGCAAAGTATCCACGTTTCATTTCTGCATATATCATCCATATCATGATCTTAATGAAATAAACCCAAGTCACGCATTTGTGCTAAGGTGAGAGTGGAAACTCTGCTTCTTTGCATGGATACATCAAAATCCACACAGCGTTAATAATCATATCATAATTTCTTTAGTCTGTCAAATATTTTTTTACAATTTTAATAATTTCTTCCTTCATGCCCGGATATTCTGCGATCACCTGGTCTATCCGCGCCACCATATTTTGTTTCGCTTCCTCGTTATAGGAAATCCGCTCCCGAAGCTTCCCACGCTGTACATTGAGTGCATGGCGGATCTCCACCATCTCCCGCTGGTCAATGATGGCAAGCGTCTGGCTAAGCCACAGATCCGGTTCGGATATCTGAATGTCGCGAAGCTGATCCAGCAGATGCTCCTGCTGCCGGATTAACTGTTCCGTATTTTCCTGAAATTTGCGCTCGTATTCCTTCGCACGACGGTATTCGATCCATTGCTTCTCAAAGTCCGCAGCACTCCGAACATGAAACTTTTCGCGGTTGTAATCGATGACATTACGGTTGTTGATATATTTGATCTTTACCCGATTTAACAGACTGATCGCTTTATTAATCTTACGTCCCGCCAGCACAACACTGCGCCGGTTGCGATTGGACTCCGCAAAAATCACGGTGGAAGAGATCGCTGCCAGCAAAATTGTCCCCAGATACGGATAGGTCATATCCACCTCCAGCGCATAGTATATCACAGCAAATAATACAAAAAGGGAGACGATCAAAAGAACCAACACCTTAGCCATGTCCTTCAGGGAATTTTGGCGTTCTACAATCTCCCGCTGTTCCTTGTGTAACTTCTTCTTTTCTTTCTCCAGATGTCCCAAATCCGACTCTATGGCACGCTGATAGGTTTCGGCATCATACATCTTGCGTACTTCCAGATCCAAGGTATCTGCATAACGATCCAAACGGCGAATCTGTGCTTCTGTAATCGAAAGGCTACGGTTTTGATATTGGTTGCGTTCCTGTGTCAGACGGATGATGCGTTTGCAGATCTCCTCCAAAGATTCCCGTTCGTCCCCTTCGATCCGGTCAATGCGCTGAATATCCGTCAGACGTGAGGTAACCTTCTCATATTCTTTTTTCGCTTCATCGATCTGATGATCGATCTCTGTGATCGATTCACAACATTCCTGCACAAATCTTTTCCGATCCTGATCATTTAACGATACAAACTCATCCTGCTCCAGATCCCCCACATCCGCCGGGGCAGATAACTCGCTATTTTCCGGTTCCTTTTCCTCTATTTGCGCCACTTCTTCGATGACGGAGTGCTCCTGCACTTCCACTTCTTTCCGCTTCTTTTTGCGATTCCAAAACGCCATATCCGCTATCGCTCCTTTACATTATACACTGATCTCACGCCGGTATTCTTCTTTCCAATCTTGGATATTGCGCTTGATCTTATCGTAATACTCTGATAATCTTCCACTGCCTGCCAGATAACGCAGACGCTTCACTTTCCGTACTTTCGGGGAGATCGAACAACGTTTCCGTACTTCATTATATTCCGCTTCCAGACGTATAATCTGATCTGCCGGGACATCCAGGCGTTCTGCCGCCACTTTCCATGCATCATCCTTTCCCGCCAAATGCAGCGCAAAGAGATAACTTTTAAAAGATTCCTCCCGGTTATTCTTTTCATACGCATGCAAAAAGGACTCTGCCGCTTTGTTATATTCCCCCAGATAACCAAAAGAAACCCCAATGTTATGATAAATCGGACCATATTCGATGGGATTTGCCTGTAACATATCATCATCCCGCAGAATCGCCGTATAAATTTCCACCGCTCGCTCATAATGGCCACACTGCAACTCATTATCCGCCTGGATTTTCAGCTTCTCCCTGGCAGGCAGGTGGTCAGTCTCCTCCATGATCCGAATCATCTCATTAATCTGGGACTCATCATAATAATCACAGCTACAACATAAGGTCACCACAATGTCCTTGAGGTCTGCATGATTTTTCAACATATGTTCCATCTTATCTGCAGTCTCAGGCATATCCAATTCTTCCCGCAGCCAGACAACAAACCCCAGATCAAAGATCTCCCCCTGCATAATATAAATATTTTTGCGCATATAATAGCACACTTCTTCGATGGAATACACGCGGGTATCCGTCCGATGAAAATGATATGGCCGTTTCGCCAGCTTACTGCTACACTGTATCAATCTTCCCATGTGTGCTCCTTTCTCTGTATATCATACTTCCAGACAAACCGCCACAAGCGGCAAAAACAAAGCAAGATCATAGCAAATATCGTGCTGCCGTCGCTTCATGGCTTTGTACGCTGTTTTCCTCATAGTTTAATGCTGCGCTCCCAGATACGGTGGCTGGAGGGATAAAATTCTCCAAACCCATTATCCTTGAGTGTAATGATACAAGTCTGAGCATCTGCAAACCGTATCCGTATCGTAAAACGAGTCATTTTATTTTCCCGATCGGAAAAACCACTCAGAGACAGCATATGCGCTGTTGTCTCATGGCGCAATACATCCTGCGCCGTCAGTTGGATTTCCATCTCCTGATCCGGTATCACATCGATACTGGCATCAATATCATCCCAAAAAGTACCAGCCTTTGCCAATACCACATCCTGCATCTCTGCTTCATGATACGTGCGAATGGATATCGTAGAGGTAATCATATCCTCATCCAAAAACATACATTGTTCTAATTTAGCCTCTTCGGTAAATTCTCTGGCGGCATAGCAGGCTCCCTTCGTATAAATATTCTGTCCACGAAAGACCCTCCTGCCTCCACAAAGCTGTTTCAAAGCTTCATCTGCCCACGGATATTCAAAAGCCTCCCCCGTAACATACAAAGTAGTCACCATCTTTTTGTGAAGTACGGTCTCTGCCAAATTCACAAAAGCATAGGAAATATCCACCTCTTCGTCATCTATCATGGAAAAATCTATCTGATCCTCCAGCTCCTTTTGGTTCACTCCGATAATCCATGGCACCGTCCGCCGGTCAATATTGATCTGATAATATACCAGATGCTCCCGCGTAAACTCGAACATTCCCACATTATTTAACCATAATTCTTTTGGCTGGCTCACAGCGTAGTACATATAACTCTGCTTATGATTTTGGATCACCAGCCGGTCATGTCCAATCCCCAGATCCTCACATATCTCCCGCAGAACATCCTGCAATACCGGATGTTTCCAGGGAATTGTGATCACCAGCCGTTTGATTGTCTCATCTGGATAATATTCCTTGAGCAGACTGAGGATTTTCACCAAAAAACGCTTTAATATATCTTTGCTCTGAAAGGTATATCCTTCCACCGTAAACAATTCTTCTTCCCTGACATGCTGTAGGATGTCCCGGATCAATACCCCCTGTGGAGGTATCTCTTCCCCGTCCACATACCGCCATTCTCCCCTGGAGGGAATCGCCACCAATGCCGTCGGAATCTCATATTCCCGTTCCTCTCCGGCGTTTTTCTCCCGTCCCACCGGAACCGGCTCAAAGAGTTTATGATCAAAGCAGGACAACTGTGTGATCTGTTCCCCCAGATCCAGTCCCACTAATAAACTGTGTTTGTCTGCCATGATACTCACTCCTTTCTCACATCGGCTTAAATACTTCTTTTGCCATCTCCCGTTCCTTTGCATATTCCTCCATCAGATCAATCAGGGTAACATCATCATGCATTTCCTGTGCAATCATCATCAGATTGAGGGTATGATAACGGCTGCTGGCTCTGGCTTTGTCCATGGATTCCACCATAGTCACCTGCCGCACCGGACTCTTGATCTCTTCTCCCGGATGATGCTCTATGACATAATATTCCAATATCTCATCCTGAAAAAGCACAAACTCCTTCACACGAATCCCTTCAAACACATCCCGCATTTTTTCCACTTTGAACTTACTAGCCGAACCATCCGCTGACAAGATACGGTAATGGATCGTCACCTCATATGCGGGATCTGCAATATACTCCACATACCGCTCATCCATAATATGGGTCGGCAATGGGAATTTCCCATAAAAATCCTGATAAAAAGGAAACACAATTTTTTGATCATACAATTTTATCAGATGATAATCCGCAAAATTAGCCTCTTCCTCCGACAATTTTGAACAGGTGCTGAAATATTTCAACACAGCAATCAAACATGGTGTATTTTCCTTAATCTGTACATCGCGGAAATAGTAACCAAACATCTCCACCGGAAGTTGTCTGTCCTTGATGAGATATTCATAAGCCATCAATTTCTTAAAGGCTAATAACAAACGCTTATTGGTACCTTTCTCCTGATAATAATAAAAGATATCAAACACCTCCGGTACAATTTCACCGGAAAACACTGCCTGCGCCAATAACCGTTCCTGAAATTCCAGGGTATCCAGATCTGCCCTTTGCGCCTCTACCCAGATCTGTACCATCTCTTCCACGGTACCGGTATAAAAACGGCACAGATAACGCAAAGTATCGTTACTGTAAATCCCCTCCCAAAACATATGCCACGCCAGTTTCACCATCTTGGGATCTTCCACTGCGCCTACCTCACTAAATACTTTTTCTGATATCTTTAAAAGATCTTTAGCGCTTATCTTTTCGTATCCATAGCGCAAAACGCCTTCCATCGCCTTATCGTAATGTTGTCTGTCAGCACAATACCGGATAAACAGAATACGGTCCGACGGGCGAAGAAGCTGCCAGTCCAGGTCATCCAGCATGTCATCCAGCATATCGCTCTCCTGGCGCTGATAATGATGTAACAGGATGGAAAATACCTTCTGACGAAATCTGTACGACAAATCGGACAATCCAAAGATTTGCTTGCGAAGGAGCATCGATGCACGATCTCTTTTTCCACGTTGTTCCATCTGATCGTGTTGATAAAGCAATAGTCTGGTGTCCGATTTCCGGTACTCCAGACAGCACTCTGCCAGATCGTCCAACTCCAGTAATTTTTCGTCTTTATAGGCAATGGATTCCGCATAGCGTCTTCCCTCACCATCCACCATATAGATCCGCGCCTGACTGGTGATTACATATACCACCGCCGAGCCCTTGCGCAATGGCACAAATTCCTCCTCGGACAATTCCGGATGTTTCACACATACACCGATCATATCCGGATTCTCACAGGTGATCCGATGGCAAAACATAATATCGGACAAGCCTGCCGCGATCTTATCATCCATGCTATCCGCATCAATAAACTCCGTATACAAGACCGCAAGATTCCGGTTGATCCTGCCCAGCTCTAACTGATGCAAAGCAAACTCCTGCATCGCATCACGATAAGATGCATATGTCTCCGGGTCCTGTTCCCGTTCTCTGACAATATAGGCATACAGCATCGCCTTTTTATCTGCTGTCAAATGGTTGTCATATGAAAAGTAGAGCAGAATAGAGGAATTTAATGCAATATCCTGACTTTCATCCAAAGAATACATATAATACTCATACAGTTCCGTAATTTTCAGATTACGTGCGATGCCCTTCTCATACCATGAAAATGCGGCTGCCGAAGTGCGCTGTCCCAGCATCAGCATCTTACATATCTCTGTTAAAATCTCATCTTCCGAAAACTGCTCGTACAACAATATCAGATCCTGCATCACCCGAGGAGAATATTGCTTCAAACGACCCGCCAGATATACATAACGCAATGCCAGTTCCCGATTGACATATTGCTTTTTACAACCCCAATGCAGAACTTCTCCCATCTGCGGCGTCAATTCTTTTAAATGAACCGGTGCCTCATTTAAGATCTGACAAGCCTCCAAATACATCACCGGACTATTGCATCCTGTCTCCAACTGCTCCACGATCGCTGCCAGTTTACGCCGAACGGATTGCATCTGTGGATCCAGATAAAGCAGAAACCAAATCGCCTGCCAAGCATGGCCCTGCTGTTCATAACTCTCTCGAATCCGCTTGGTACAATCCGCGATCACTTCTTCCTCATCTGACCACAGTCCTTTGAGATAATAATATGCCGCATACATCACAGGGGCATCCCTATGAAGCACCTCCATCTGCGGCGCCATATCTTCCAACTCCCGATCCACCTTATCACTGCGACATTCTAATATAGCCAGATGCAGACGGTACAATCTGGTCTGTATGCTATCCGACACGAAACCACCGTTTTTTAGAAGTTTCTTGATCTCTCTTACATAGTCCTCTAACGGCAGCCGCTCCATAGAAAAATCCAAATGCCGCTTTATCATCTGATGCAAGGAACGCTGTCTGCGTCTGTTTTGCAACATCTGATCATGAGAAGTCCCCGGTTTCACCGCCGTAATGGAAACCTCCAATGTCTGACGAATGGTGTGAAGCCGGAGCCTTGCAAAATTTCTGCCTACGGACATCTTCGCGGGATCTATCATAACCTTTACGGTGGATTTCCCCTGTTTAAAATCCCTGGAAGTAATCCTGGACGGCATCGGAACCGCAAACTCTGCATCCGAAGTAATATCTATCTCACAAGAGCCTTTGGAATCTTTCACAATCGCAATCTCTTCTTCCCAATCTGCCTCACAGTGATCGATCTGAATCTTATTTCGTTTCACCTGAATGCCAGCGATGGTATCCCATGTTTCCCGGACGGGTTTCTCCGCTGATGCGGCAATAATCTTGACAGTAAAAGGAATCTGCTTCACACCCTGATCGGATATTACCTGCAATTTCCCAGTCACCGTTTCCTCTCCGGTGAAGATACCCGCATCAAATTGATACGAAACTTCATTTTCAGTTCCCCGGAAAGCCTCCTCCGGAATCGTGATATATGGAGAATCTGTGGTAACCACGCCTTTCACAATGCGCTTTCTACTATCAGAGATCACCACAGAACCCTGACAAGTGGTTCCTGCCGGAACTTCCAACACGAACTCCTCTGGTCTGGTCACAACTTCAGACTGTCTATATTCAAATATTCCATCTGCTAACTGGTTGATTTTATCTCTCATGTTTCCTCCCGGATATTGTCCGCATCATACTTCTCTGTCGTAATACACATTTGATGTCAATTATACCATAAAAAGGGGTTCTGGAAAAGTCCTATTCCAAAACCCCAAATAATTCGGAAAAATCTATCTGGAAATTATATCATATCTTAAAACACCCGTTTTGAGGCGTTTCATTCCATCCTGCACTACAGAGCGGGGGCATGCCACATTCATACGGACAAACCCGGCACCTTCCTGCCCATACACTCTGCCATCCATAATGAATAATCCCGTGCTTTCCCGCAGATAACGCACAAATTTGGTCACACTGCCTGCCAGCCTCTCGCACTCTAACCAAAGCAGATACGTGGCATCTGTGGAGACCACCCGCACTTGCTTTAATTCGTGATCCAGATAATCCTTCACATACTCTTTGTTTTGCTGTATATATTCCCGTAATGCATCCAGCCAGTCTGCTCCCTCCCGATAAGCCGCAATGGTTGCATCAATGGCAAATGCGTTTGGCTCAGCGACTTCATCGGTATCCATCCCGCGCCACAGCCGATGCCGCAATACTTTATCCGGTACAATGGCGGCTGCCGTCTGCAAACCTGACAGATTAAAGGTCTTAGCCGGGGATACCAGACTGATACTATTTTGCCTGCAAGCTTCCGAAACACTGGCAAAAGGTATATATTCCGTTCCCGGAGCTACCAGGTCGCAATGGATCTCATCGGATATCACCACCACATGGTGTCTGGCACACAGGTCACCAATCTTTGCCAAAGTCCCACTGTCCCATATTTTGCCCACAGGATTATGGGGATTGCACAAAATCATCATAGAAGTCTGTGGATCCGCTAACGATCGCTCCAATGCTTCAAAATCAATGGAATATACATAATCGTCATACCGCAACGGACACGCTTGTACATTGCGGCCATTATTTTGAATCACACGGAAAAAAGAATTGTATACCGGTGTCTGAATCAGTATATTTTCTCCCGGAGTAGTCAGTTTGCGCACAGCACTGGATATTGCCGGAATGACACCGCTACAATATACCAGCCATTCCTTCAAGATATCCCATGAATGGTATTCCCTCCACCAGTATCTATATGCCTCATACCATGCCTCCGGCACGCGTGTATAGCCAAACACACCATGTGCGGCACGCTTTTCGATCGCCGCCTGAATCTCCGGCGCGGTTTTGAAATCCATATCCGCTACCCACATTGGCAATTCATGCTCCGCCACATCCCATTTGAGCGAGTAGCTGTCTCTACGATCTACGATCGTATCAAAATCATACATCAGATAACCCCCTTCCGTCCTGTATAACGCCGTTTGGTCTGTTTATCATTATAACATTTCCGGTGGTTTGTGACAAGGAAGTGAGCCCTTGCGTTTCCGCATTCTGTATTAACTGGTGCGATAGGAAGAACAAGCAAAAATAAAAAATGCCTAACCTGTCGCGCAAACAGGCTAGGCGGTGTCCTTTCGGACAATAATCCGTATGCTTGGGAGCATCCACTTTTGGAGTAGGATACTATCCGTTGGAAAGGCATCTGTTATCACAGATGTCTTTCTTTATATCCAATATAACATAGGTGTGATGGAAATTCAAGTATGGTTTTTCGTCTTTCCCCATTCCATAGCGGCGTTTATCTAAACCGAATACTCTCTCCACTTCCATGCAAATATTATTTCTTCATCTTTATCTTAAATTTAATTTTAATACTTTTTTTCGGTGTCTTACAGTTTGGACTTTCCGTATAATATCCCTGATCTTTTTGATATTCATTGATCACATCAAAACGTATAAATTTAGATTCACTGCAATATTCATCTGATATGTACACACTATTCGTCCGATATACCAATTTATTATCCATATATAGCTTAACATTTGAGATATCAACTTTCTCTAACGCTTTATACGGAATATCCGTGACTACATATACCATACTCAAAATGGCATATGGATTTTTCCGAAGCGTATTATTCAAACCGGTAATACTGACTGTATATGTTCCACTGCCTTTTATTTTTGTGTCCTTTACTTTTCCTTTGGATTTTCGGACTCTATAATCCGATGTTTCAATCTTTAAGACATTTTTATAATTCATATGATATTTCTTCAAATGGCTTCCACCGATTCCTAATGTCTTTGAATACCATGGATCCCTAAATATCCAGCTATCCGTCTGTTGTAAGCCGATATAAGCATGATACGTACGCGTCGATTTATATTTTACCTTTGCCAGTTTTTTTGCCTGGCTGCTAACCGCTGCACTTGCACAGTCTGTTGGCAATACACTCAACATAGCACATACTA
>JAUNIU010000191.1 GCA_030523265.1 Eubacteriales bacterium
GTAATCAAACCAAATTTAGAAAAGCTTTTTATAGCATTGTATACTTTTGAACCACCTTTTATTTCAATTTCTTTATTTGTTTTATTATTTTTTACGATTCCTCTTGTCTCCATTTTGTTCACCAATTCCCTCTCTTATCGTATAGGTTAATATTGTTTAGTATAATACAGTTACGTTTATACTTAACGAACTTGGTAAAATTAGTAGTTAAAATGGTAAAATTTAAACAAATAAATCAAAAACCTTCCCACACCCTCTACTTCCTCACCACAAAGATATACCTGGCCATCTTCCCCGCAAATTTCTTATACTCCTCCTCAGCACATTCCGTCTGACCCATCAGCATCTCAAACCACCTCATACCTCCCTCCTGTTCAAACTCTTTCTGATGCGCCAAGGCAGCTTCCCGTTTTTTCCGAAGTAACTGATACGTCTGCTTCGTAATGTCCGTTACCTCATATTTCATACGCTGCTTGCAAAGTGCCTGCGCCAGTTCTGTTGTGGATACATTCTCTGTCTTGGGCATGACATCCCCTTCCTGATATCCCACAAAAAAGACTCCATTTGGTTTTAACCAACGTTTGATCTGTGCCACAAACCGTACCATATCTTTGGCAAAATACATAGTATCCATGGAAATAATCACATCAAAGGATTCCTCTGGATACTCCGTCTCGCCGATGCATCCCTCTCTAAATTCAGAATTAGCCGGATACTGCTTTTGCGCTGTTTTAATTGCATGACCGGAATAGTCAAATCCACAGATGAATGCATCTGTTTTGCTCTGCAAATACCCTAACATCTTTCCATTCCCACAGCCGATATCCAATATCTTAGCCCTTCCATCTACGGGAATATACGGTAATATCATATCAATTTGATGGATATCGCTAAAACCATCCTGGGAGAAATCTTCTCCGAAAGCATCTTTACAAAACATACGAAACGTCTTAGATTCACCCGCCATATCATAAAACGCTTCATAAGCATCATAAAATAATAAGTCACTCTTTTCCATGTGAATATTCCTTTCCATCGCAACTGGTTTTGTTACCAGTTACCCATATACCATCTTATTTATTGATTCCTTCCTCATCATGCCGTCTTCTGTCACCCTTTTCGCCCCTCAACATATATTAAAAGTACAAGGGTAAGAGTGAAACATATTTTTTCGCTCGGCAGGTTTGTGTCTGCGCTGCGACGCAAACATTGCTTCCTGTGCCGTAAGCAACGCAGAAATGGAGGATGCTATGTACAACAATCAATGTGAACAGGAAAAACAAAAACATGTCCATGAGATCACAGGCAGTACCAGAATCGTCAACGAATGTGGCGAATGCCATAATCACAGATTCTGCACTGTCACTGGAGAGGCAATCTATACCAAAGACAAATGTGACCACTTCCATGAAGTAAAATTCCGCACGGATTTTTCCGATGGCCACTATCACGAATTTTGCGGGAAAACCTCTGGAGCCATAGACGTAGGCGGCGGCAAACACGTACACTTCATCAAATCATGCACCAGAGAAGCGGACGGTCACAAACACGAGTTCCAAGCTGCAACTCTGATCGATAGCCCGACCGATTTTAAGTGCAGATAGGATACCACAAAGCACTGGTTCAAAATCAAGCAACAAAAGATGTGCCCTGGTTGTATTTCCAGGGTACTTCTTGCTTCTAAACTCTATGCCTGCTGCCACACCGCCGTCATCCTCATGCAATTCTCTTCTATGTCGGCGAATATCTCCCCATCCATTTTATTCATCAGCTGCCTGCAAATATATAATCCCAGACCGCTTCCATGTTTTCCATCGGTATTGGACCCCTGCCAAAAGCTGTCAAAGATATGGACCAGCTCTGTTTCCGGCAATGTACACCCACTATTTCTAACGGTAATCAACTGACATCCTTCCTCCTGGGCAAAACGGATATCAATACGATGCCCATCTCCATATTTGATCGCATTTTCCATAATATTCTGCAACACTTCCACACTTCGGTCCGCATCTCCCCTGAGCAGACAGTCCAAGTATGCTTCCACCGTAAAATCAATGCTTACCAACGCTAATTTTTCGGTATAATACGCAGATATCCTTTGGACTAATTCTGACAAATAGAACTCTCCATTATGCACCTCCAGATTCAAAAAATCTTCTCTGGATGCTTTGATCAGGCAGGAAACATAACCTTCAATCTCATCGGCTTTTGCATTGATGCTTTCTGTGATGCTGAATTGCTTTTCCGGATCTGTATAGATTCCTTTGGATAACGCTTTGGCATATAATTTTATCGCGGAAAGCGGAGTCTTGATATCATGGGATATGGATAGCACCAATGTCTTTTTCTCCTTCTGCAAATCCAGTTCACGCCGTTTTTGCTGCTCGATACTTTCCCGCAACAGGTCCAGTCCCCAGACAAATTTGCCAAAAAACCGGCTTTTACTCTCTTTTAGCGGCACAGAAAGATTTCCTCGGGATAACTCATAGGGAACATTTTTCATCGTATCAAAAGGCAGCAGTATCTTGTGACGTATCCATATCATAACCGTGATGACAAATAGTGACATCACCAGAAGGATTCCGTTTACCAGCCAAACGGTCTTCTCCTGCTTTCCCTCCGGCACGATATAGTCCATCCGATACAATACACCATCGATCTCACGCACCACATAATCATGATCCGCATGATAAAATTCCGGGGAAGCATCCGCTGTTTTCTCAATCCCAGTCACATATTGGCACCGGGATAAATCCACCGCCTCCAGACCTTTTTCCTGAATTGTATATACCAGTCGATTGATTTCCACAAGATACGGCCTTCCACTGCCAGAACAATTTTGATAATACAATATCCCGTTTGCACCTATGATGATCAAGAGCATTCCAAGGACGATCATACCAAAGATTTGATTAAAACGTTTCATACAAATTGATACCCCACACCCCATACCGTCTGGATCCGTACTGGCTTTTTGGGGTCCTTTTCTATTTTCTGACGAAGCCACTTAATATGCACAGTCAGGGTCTGCAGCTCCGAATCACTGTCAAACCCCCAGATACGATTGAATATAAATTCTTTTGTCAGTGTCTTTCCCTTATTTTCCAGCAGCAAAAGCAACAGATCAAATTCCTTCTGTGTCATATTTAATTTACTTCCCTGATAACACACCGTCCGTTTCACTTTATTTAAAGTCAAATCTCCATCCACCACTTCTTCCTGTGAATATCTGCGCTTAAAAATGCCAGCAATCTTCGCCAGCAGAATATCAATATCATACGGCTTTTCGATATAATCATCTGCACCGAGAATCAGTCCATTTAGTTTATCTTCTTTTTCTGTTCTGGCACTGATAATGATAATCGGCGTATTGCTCTGCTCCCTGATTTTTCCACACACCGCAAAACCATCTTTCCCCGGCAGCATGATATCCAACAGAACCAGCTTGGCGCCATGCTGTTCGTATAACTGTAATGCTTTTTCTCCCGTATCCGCCACACAGACAGAGTAATGTTCCATGCGCAAGAAATCACACAGAAGGTCTGCAAGCTCCCTGTTATCTTCTACTATCAGAATATCCGTCATCCTTAAGACCTTTCCCTTACCAGCCCATCTCCATCAACCAGTTATTCAATGTCCTCTCCCGCTCTCTTAACTGAGATTTCGCATTGTATCTGCCTAAATTATATTCCCCTTTGATATATCCGTCAACCAGATACAATACCCTTGTGCTCTTCGCTGCCACTTTGATATCATGCGTTACCAGCAGTATGGTTGTGCCCGCCTCATTGATTTTGACCAGTTCTTCCATAACATCATCCGATGAACTACGATTCAAGGCTCCCGTCGGTTCATCCGCAAAGATCATTTTTGGATGATTAATCATACTTCTGCAAATGCATGCCCGTTGAAGCTGCCCACCGGATACTTCATTGATGTCATGATTGGCGATGTCAATGATTCCCAGTTTTCTCATCAAATCCTGCCCCCGCAAGACAATCTCACGACGGCTCTCTTTCGTCTTTTTCGACTGGCAGGCAGGGAGAATAATGTTATCCAGTACCGTAAGATTTTTCATCATATACATCTGTTGGAATATAAACCCCATCTCATCCAGCCGCAGATCTGCCAATTCCTTGCTTCCCAATCCAGTCATACCATTGCCATCAAACACCACTTCCCCTGCCGTGATGTTATCCATACCGGATACCGCATACAAAAGTGTGGACTTGCCAGAACCGGATGGACCCATGATGGTCACCATTTCCTTCTCCTCCACTTGAAAATTTACATTTTTTAAAACATTATTTTGACGCTTATTCAAAATGTACGTCTTGCATACATTTTTTGCTTCTAACACTATACTCATACTACACCTCATTTCTGTTTTTCACACGACCTCTTTAACTATCAATATTGGAAGATTCCGCACTGGAAATCGAACGCAGACTTTGTGCTGATACACATGCTGCACATACTGTTACTGCCAGCACCAGCAGTGGGTAACATACATACACCTCCCATGCCCTGATCTCAAATTTAATATCATGGGCACCCATCTGTCTGAATACCGGTTCCAACACCAGATGAGACAGCGGAGAAGATAACAGTATTCCCAGAATCACCGCAATCAATAAAACCACACCGATCCGCATGGTCTGCCAGGATATCAGTGACATATCTCGAAATCCGATCGCTTTGAGTATCGCAATCTCACTTTTTTCTTTTATGATAAAACTTCTTACCATCAGGACAGCCACCAAAATATTGATACACAGGATAATTACCAGTATAAAGGATTTGATTCCCTCTAATTGTCCTGCCACATCACCAATCATATAGGAGATGTACT
>JAUNIU010000192.1 GCA_030523265.1 Eubacteriales bacterium
CAGCCCCACTCCCCCCGCATCATTTTCCAACACATATCCCATATCTGCCACGCTGCCGATATTGGCATATAATTTGATCTGACGTCCACCCTTTGTGACCGTCTCCTTCCCTTTCATCTCCTGCAGGAGCTGTTGCTTCTCTGCTTCTTCTGCGATCCGCTTCTGCGCTTCCTGACGAATTTCCTCGGAAGGGTCTAATATCACCTCCGCTGCGAAACCATCCACCACGGCCGTCATACCATTCTGAATCACCTCCAGATTCAGAGGCACTCCGATCAAAGCCGGAATATTCATCATCCGTGCTAAAATCGCGGTATGGGAATTTGTGGAACCGTGCACCGTCACAAATGCCAGTATTTTTTCTTTATCCATCTGTACCGTCTCGCTTGGAGACAAATCATCTGCAATAATGATGGATGGCTCGATGGAGGCAAGGTCAACCTCCTCATAACCATATAGATTACGCACCAGGCGGTTTGAGATATCTCTGACATCCGCCGCACGCGCCTGCATATACTCATCGTCCATGCCTGCAAACATCTCTGCGAAATTATCTCCCGTTACTGCCACGGCATATTCCGCATTGACCTTCTGTGTCTGTATAATATTATCAATTGCATCCAGATAATCCTCATCCTCTAACATCATCTGGTGTACCTCGAATATTGCTGCGCTGGTTTCTCCGACCTCCTTGACTGCCTTATCATAAAGTTTGCCAAGCTGCTCCTTTGCCTTCTCTGCTGCAGCCCGGACGCGGGTAATCTCCGCGTCCACGTCCTCGATTCTGTCCCGCTTGATCTGACAGTCATCTTTCCTAAGCACTACTACACTGCCCAGTGCTACTCCTTTGTAAACAGACTTTCCTGTATATCTCAACATAGCCTCGCCTCCCATGGTTGCTGCTTACAGATTACTTTCAAAAAAAGCCTTGATCGCTGTGTAAGCAGACTCTTCATCCTCACCAGAAATTTCCACCACTACCTCATCACCACATTTGACACCCAGTCCCATCAGAGCCATGAGCTTTTTCGCTTCCGCTTTCTTCCCATCCTTTTCCACCGTAACTACACTCTGAAATTTCTTGACCTCTTTTACCAACAGACCTGCCGGTCTTGCGTGGATACCCACCTCATCCTTAATCACATAATGAAAATCTTTCATAATTCACCATTCCTTTCTTCTTTCATTTGATTTATTGATTGACAGAGATAATCTTCTCCATCTGTTTCGTACTACCTGTTTTCAAGCTCTGTGTGGACGAATAATCATAACTGTTTGTCAGCAGTACAGCCGATGTGGTACTAAATCCGGCTGCCTTGATTTTCTCAAGATCAAATGACATCAGCTTCTGTCCGGCTTTGACTTGTTCTCCTTCACTCACATAAAGTTCAAAGCCATCCCCATTCATCTTCACCGTATCCACACCCACATGGATCAGTATTTCCATCTGGCCAGGACCAGTGATACCAATAGCATGACGCGTATCTGTCAGAGAAGAGATCTGCCCATCACATGGTGCCACAACTTCCCCCGTCTCCGGCTCAATACCTACGCCATCTCCTAATACTCCGGATGCAAACGTCTCATCTGGAATCTCTTCCCTGGGAATCACATTTCCCTGTATCGGCGCATAAAGTACCATCTCTCCGTCCGTTTCTGTCGAATCCTGTGCCATTTCCCCGGATGTCTCATCCGTTTCTGTCGTATTCTTCTCTGCCACTGTCTCTGGAGTCTTGGATTCCTCATCTTTATATCCAAACATCCATGTCAGGACAAAAGCCACACCAATGGAAATAACCATCATCAACAGATATTTCACCGGCATATTCAGGCATAGCAAAACACCAAAAATACCTGTCACACCAGTGCCACTGGCACCCAACTGCACGACGGAAGCAAACAGCGCACCACAGGCACCGCCGACACAACCACATACGAAAGGCTTAAAATAGCGCAAGTTCACACCAAAGATGGCTGGCTCTGTGATTCCCATAAAAGCACTGAGTGCAGACGGCAGGGCCATGGATTTCGTTTTTGCATTCTTGGTCTTACATGCCACAGCCAGAGTGGCAGCACCCTGCCCCAGGTTCGCTGCGGATGCCAGCGGGAGCCAGTAGGTCAGACCAAATTTTGCAAGCTGTCCTACATCAATCACGGTATACATATGATGCACACCAGCGACAACGGTTGGCGCATAGAACGCACCCATGACGAAGCTGCCGATGCCAAATGGAAGTGCAATCAGCCACTGAATACCATCAATAATACCATTTTCAATCAGGACAAATACCGGACCAATGATGGAATATGTCAGATACCCTGTGACAAATACGCTCAATAATGGTGTTACAAACAGGTCAAACATTTCCGGCACAATCTTGTGCAATCTTTTTTCGATAAAACACATCACCCATACTGCGATGATAACCGGGATCACATGCCCCTGATAACCGATCAGATCTATTTCATACAAACCAAACCATACACTTTGTTTGACCTGTACGCCTTCGGTGGCAACCGTCCATGCATTCTGTAACTCCGGATGGATCATCAACATACCGATTACTGCTCCCAGATAAGGATTGCCCCCAAACGCCTTTGCCGCACTGTAGGCGATCAATATTGGCAAAAACGTATACGCCACATTGCTGAATAGTTTCGCAAACACAAACAGGGAACTGGAAGTATCCAGTGTCAGATAGCCATTATTTGCCATAAAATTCAAGGCTTCCATGATACCCATCAGAAATCCGCTGGCTACGATCGCCGGGATAATCGGTACAAAGATATCTCCCAGAGTTTTAATTGCACGCTTAAATATATTCTGCTGTGCCACTGCTGCCTGCTTTGCCTCTGCTTTGGTTGCCGCCGATAAACCGGATACCTGAAGAAATTCCTCATAAACTTTATTCACGGTTCCTGTTCCCAAAATGATCTGAAGCTGACCGGAGGCAAAAAACACTCCCTTGACACCCTCGATCTCTTCTACCGCCTTACTGTCACATTTGTTATTGTCAGCGATCACCAGACGAAGCCTGGTTGCACAATGTGCTGCCGAAATCAGATTTTCTTTTTTTCCTACTTTGTCATAAATCTCTTCTGCAATCTTTCTATAATCCATATTTACCTCCATTCTGTGTCTGCGAGACACGATTTTGGTTATCCCGCCATCCAAGAGATATGCCGGAATATGATTGAATTGTTCTTCTGTATATCATAGTGTTGTTTTCACAAGCATGCCCGGGTATTCGCCTGCATTATTCCAACACTTTTATACCATCATTCGATGAATCGTATCAAAACCCTATCTCTTAATTTGAACATTAATACCATATTTTATTACATGAATATGAGCGGTACCATCGGTATCAAACAAAATACCATCCGCTTCCATCGGTGAACAAAATACCGTGGACATGACCTGTTCGCCGTTGTTTACAAAGATTTCCGCTGAATATTTGTCTAATAAGAGTCGTAATTGTAATGTTTCCTCCTGCTCCTGGGAAACCAAAGGTCGCACCTTTATTTGCCTTTGACATATCACATCCCGGTCCAGTCCGGCATGGGTTCGGTCAATGGTCAGGCAGTTACCGATGCGATCATATCGAAGGAGCATCTCATAGTCTTCATTCTGTGCGAAACAAATCTGAAAATACTGAAAATCACTTCCCATGATCTCCACCAGCAAATCAATCACTCTTCCCCGAATCCCTTCCAACTCTGTGGCAGCCTTGATCTTCAAATTGCTATATTCCACTTTATCGGTACGGTACTGCTCCAATTCCCGCACAGGCACCTGATAGATTTTTCCATCCCGGAACGATAACTCTCTGGGTATCGTCATCATCCCGGTCCACGCAAACATATGCTTCATAACCGGGGCATCCCATGACTGCATCCAGCCAATCATGATCCGCCTGCCATCCGCTGTCTGCAACGTCTGCGGTGCATAAAAGTCCAGACCATAATCCACCGCTGCCACCTTTTCCCGCACAAACTGATGGGTCGATTTATCGTAACTCCCATATAGGAATGCCGAATTATTCCCATTATGAAATTCATATCCGCGCGCTTGCATATTCTGAGGCGAAATCATCAGAATATGTTTCTCACCCAAAGCAAAGAAATCCGGACACTCCCACATCTTCCCAAATTTTCCATGGCTCTGATCCAGGACTGTCACAAACTCCCATGTTTCCAGATTGTCAGACCGATACAGAAGGATCTGACCTGAGCCATCTGCCGCACGGTTACCCACCACCATGTAATATCCATCCTCTTCCTTCCATACTTTGGGATCCCGAAAATCTTCCGTACTGCCTCCGACAGGCAGCATATCCCCGGTAATCACCGGATTTCCCTGAAATTTGCAATAATCCAAGCCGTTTCCTCTGGCCATGCACTGCACTTGGCGATAATCGCGGGAACCGTCCTCCAACTCCCGGTCAATGACTCCGGTATAGATCAGAACATGCTCCCCATCTGCCTCCAGCGCACTGCCCGAATAACATCCGCCGCCATCATAATCCGCATCCGGTGCCATGGCTGCCGGCAAATATTCCCATTTGATAAAATCCCGGCTTTTGCAATGTCCCCAGTGCATCGGTCCCCATGCATTACAAAAAGGATGATATTGAAAAAATAGATGATAGTCCTCTTGAAATACGGAAAATCCATTGGGATCATTCATCCAGCCAACCGGTGAAGACATATGATATACCGGTCTGGTTTCCACCGGAATTTCCGCAATCTTGTTTTTTTCCATCTCCCGCACCTCTTCTAATGGACTGCATTGTTTTTTCTCCATATCAATCCCTCCATCCTAAACCATTTAA
>JAUNIU010000193.1 GCA_030523265.1 Eubacteriales bacterium
AAAGTCAAAATGAATTATCTTTGACGAAATGGAATATACATGATAGCATAGTGGTTAGTAAAAAGAAGGATGGACATGATATATGATCGAATTTCTAAAATCCATATTCTATGGAATCGTGGAAGGGATTACCGAATGGCTGCCGGTGAGTAGTACCGGACATATGATTATACTTGGTGAGTTCTTACCTATGTCAGTTTCCGATGATTTTTGGGAAATGTATCTGGTGGTGATCCAGCTGGGAGCCATCATGGCTGTGGTACTGATGTTTTGGTGGCAATTATGGCCTTTTACAAAGCCGGAAAAGGGATTGATTAAGAAAGATACCTTCTCCATGTGGTTTAAGATACTGGTAGCCTGCATCCCTGCTGCTGTGGTGGAAATCATCTGGGGAGACGCCCTGGAAGTGGCTTTTTACCATTATCAGGTCGTGGCGGTCATGTTGATTCTGGTGGGGGTGGTATTTCTGCTGGTGGAGGAATGGAACAGGACCCAGACTGCAAAGGTGAATAGGATTGCAGACATCACATATCAGCAGGCATTTTTGATCGGAATGTTTCAGTTGATTGCCGCCGTCTTTCCGGGGACTTCCAGATCGGGAGCCACTATCATTGGCGCATTGCTTCTGGGATTGTCCAGAACCGTGGCGGCGGAGTTTACATTCTTTTTGGCTGTACCGGTGATGTTTGGTGCCAGTTTCATGAAAATACTGGATTTTGGCATACACTTTACCGGATATGAACTGGGTATGTTGTTGGCAGGACTGGTGACGGCTTTTGTGGTATCTGTGGTGGTGATCCGGTTCTTACTGGGGTATATCCGTAAACATGATTTCAAACCTTTTGGCTGGTACCGTATTATATTGGGGGTTTTCATCTTGTTATTTTTTGGCGTTTGACAGAATGACTGTTTAGGATTAATATAATGAAAAATAGAAATGAGGGATACGATGGATTTTCGTAGAATAGATAAAAATACCGTACAATGTCGTATGACAGAAGAGGAAATGAACGAGTTTGGTCTTAATATTGAAGATTTTTTTACCGATCAGGAGAAGTCCCGTGATTTCTTGGAGCAGATCGTGGAGATGGCAGAGGAAGAAGTGGGATATGAAGTGGAAAGTGGAATGGTATCGATGCAACTGATGCGGATGCCGGACAATTCTTTGACCATCACTTTCACGGACCGCGGAGAAGACGGTCTGCATAATATGTTACACCAGATCCAGCATTTGGCAGGTATGATTGATGATTCTACAGCAGAAGAGATCGTAGATGGTTTGCAGCAGGAATTGGAAAAAGAGCAGAACAACAGATGCGGGAAAGCGATACATAAAGAAGCATCAGAGGGTGAGAGTAAGCATGCTGATGCCAAGGATAATAAGACACAGCAAAAAGAATACCAGAAGCATATGCGTGAGATCGAGAAGTTGCAGCGGGAGAAGGAAAAGCGCAAACTAAATTCTGCCAAGGTATATGAATTTCAGGACTTCGCTGATCTGGAGCAATTTGCGGCAGACTATATTTCGACGAAAAATATTTCCAGCAGAGTATATCGGGACAAGATGGCGGGGAAATATTATTTACTGGTCAAAAAAGGTAAGCTCAAGATGGAAGAGTATCAGGTTTTGTGCCAGCGATTGTCAGATTATGGTTCCATCTGTTCGGAACAGCCCTATGTGGAACAGTATTGCAAGGAACATTTTGAATGTCTGATCAGCAAACATGCTTTGCGGGTTATGCGTGAATATTATTGATGGAGAATAGGTGATGAAATATGATTTTGACTTGGAGGATAAAAGTAAAAAGAGAAAACAACTGATTCTTCGCATCCTTCTTATTTTGTTGGAAGTTGCCATTGTGATATTTGCGGCATATGCCATCACACATTATGGGTTGGAGAAAATGACTGTTTCCGGAGAGTATATGAGTCCTACCTTGCAAGATGGAGATGAGGTGCTCATTGACCGTATGCGGTATCGCATCTGTTCCATCAAGAGAAATGACGTGGTAGTGGTACGCCATAACGGTTCAGAACACAGCTACTATACGGTGGAGCGGGTGATCGGTATGCCGGGGGAAAAGGTCAAGATCGAAGACGGAGAAGTATATATCAATGGAAAGAAATTAAAGGAAAAATTTGACTTTCCAAAGATGGAGAATGGTGGTCTGGCTCTGGAAGAAGTGACACTGGAAGAGGATGATTATTTCATGCTTTGCGATAATCGCAATGAATGTGAAGACAGCAGGAATGCCAATATTGGAAATGTTCGTAAACAGGATATTGTGGGAAAGGCTTGGCTTAGAACCAATTCGTTGGCGTTAATCAGTCATATTGATGGATATGCGAAACAACGGAATCCGAAAGATTCCGATGCATCATCCACAGAAGGCTCTGAATAAATGAACGCAACGATAGCTGTGGGCGATTGTTTAAAATTGCAACAAAGAGAAAAAATGATGAGAAAAATGTTAATTGCCAGAGGATTATTGGTAGGTGCATTGGCAATGTATTTATTTGTACCAATGGTACGGGCAGGAAATGTGAAAGCTACTTTATATACAGGACAGAACAAAGAAGCAACATGGCCTTTGTCCAGGGATCATGCGAAAGATGAGTTTAGTTTGACAGGTGGGGTTCTTGACAGTTCCAAATATGAAGTCCGGTTTTATTATGGCAAAAGTCCAGCCACATGGGGAAACAAAAACGTTGCTAAATATACTCTTGAAAGTGAGAGGGTTATGGTGGTTGGGAAAGGTAAAACGAAGAATAAAATTATCACTCAAAAAATGTGTGATGGTGATTTTGTCAAAGTTGTGATGTATGGTAATTCGAAGGCAGAACCGAAAAAAAAGTGTTATGCCAATGCGATTTTGATCAATCATTAGAGCCGACTGATATTGGGGATATTTATGAGGAGGCAACATGTTTCGATACCATATTTTACGGTTTATCAAGCATCCGGTGCGATGTGGTGCTGTTTTGTTACTATGGATAGGGATGCTGCGATGGGTTCTGACCGATACGTTTTTTTCTACAGATTTTCAGGGGGCAATTAATTTAACTTTGCCGGTTCTTCCCTATATTTTTCTGGTCTTTCTGGCAGTTTCTTATGAATGTTTCTATGATCTCAAAAGGCATCGTCTGGAGGATCTGATATGCATTGGAAGAACGAACCGGTTTCGGGTGCAGATCTATGACGGTATCCTGTTGTTGCTTTTGAATTTGGTGACATCTGGCTTAGTCTATGCCTATCATAATTGGTTTTATATTCACCGGGGAATTTATAATCAGCATTTGCAAATTTATACGTTACGGCTGGTGCTGATCTACGTATTTTTGCCAACACTTTTAGCGATCGTTATCGGTTGGGCGATTTCCAATATTCAAAATCGATTGTATGCATTGTCTGCTGTGTTATTATCTTTTTATCTCTTTGACAGCAGCTTTCTGAATTTGCTATTGGCATTGTCTAAGAGTAATTACTCTATCTGGAAGTTTGGCACCCTGTTTTCTCTGTTTTTCCAAAGCGAATGCGGGGCTCTGCGTGACTGTCACTATCTGCTGACGGCAGAGAATGTACATATTTACCGGATTTTGTTTTTTCTCTTTTTGATGCTGACCTGTGTCGTCTATTGTGGTGTACGTAGGAAAATTTGGGCTTTCTTTCCCTTTGGGATCAGCATGGTGATGTTAGCATTGTTTTTTATGCCAACGGGTGCCGTATATAATTTTTCTCATTTTATGAGTGCCTTTGATTCTGCAGTTCATGATCAGATTTACTATGACGAGGATGAACAGCATGCATTGGATGATGCTAAAGCAGAGGCTAACCGAAAAGATTTTCAGGTGACTGCGTATGATGTGGATGTACGTATGACCGATATTTTGAATCTCTCGGTAACCATTACGCTGGATTGTACGGATCTGCCAGAATATCAGTTTACTTTGTATCATCTATATCATATTGAGAAGATACAGGATGACAGTGGCAAGGACTTGCCCTATGAACGGGAGAGTGATTATGTATTAGTACAGAATCCGACAGCGGATCTTCAGAAAGTTACCATTACATATTCCGGTGATAGTCAGTATTTTTATGCGACCAGTCAGGGGATGATACTGCCGGCTAATTTTGAGTACCTTCCGGTAGCAGGATGGCACAAAGTATTTGTATCGAATTGGGATGGGATCGCTGAAATTACTTTTTCGAGAGAATTATTGCCACAAAAAGCTCGGTTTTCTGTTGATTTAAGGCTACGTGGCAGTTATCCGGTCTATTCCAATCTGATGGTGAAGCGGCTGGGCAAGCAGGACGGATACTATCATTGGATGATACAGGGGGAGAGTGATGGATTGACTTTGATCGGGAATCCCTATCTGGAACAGAGAAAGATTGACGGAGTGAATGTGATCTATTCGGTATTGGATGAATCTTACGCTCCCACAGAACAGAATTTATCTTTATACAGGGAATTGTTTTCAGAGTTGGAAGATGCTGGTCATTCTCTGCGTGGAAAAACATTCATTGTTTCTCCGGAAGATAACAATGGAAACTGGTGTGTCGGAGAGAATCATATTGTGGGTATCCCTTTAGACCGAGAATATATCATGGAATATTATCAGAATCATACGTTGTATATACCTATGACTCCGGAAACTGCTCCTAATGGAATGTCAATAAAGGAGTTGTCAGATTGGAAGGAACGGGAAGAAAAAAACGAAGAAAGTCAGGACGATACCGTAATACAGTAACTGCGATCAGGAAAAAGATGGTCGAAGACAGTAAGAGGGGAGAGATAGTGATTATGCCGGTTCATGAGATGAAGA
>JAUNIU010000194.1 GCA_030523265.1 Eubacteriales bacterium
TCCACATACTCTTTTACTTGGCCGTCCAGATCATTTCGGCCTTGCAGAAAGTTTCGCAGCAGCAGTCTTTGATTTTCAATGCTGTTGCTTTCATCTTTTCTTTCACCAAGATCATCATCTCCCATGGAAACCCGCATATATAGCCCTGTCATAATACCCTCCTAGTAAAAATCTTATGAAGGTCCTGAAATACGTCTTCACATCCCAATTGAATTTCCAGTTTCTGATCCTCACAGATATAAATATTCCCTATCATTTTTCCTTCAAGTTCCTCCATTTTCGAAGGATTTGCGCAGCATTCCCTTATCAGACGCAGTGTATCCGAGTATCGTTTTACTTTTTCTTTCCAGACTGCATCGTTTTCCAACTCCATCCGTTCATTTCGCAATGTTTGAATTCTCTCAGTGTATGCAGTAAGGATTTCTCTGTACTCATCCCTGGAAATAATGCCGTCCGCATAATCTCCACATGCCATTTCGATTTTTGCCTGTGTATCCGAAATCGAGCGATCAATTGCTGCTTTTCGCAGCTTCTGCGCGGAGTACAGTGCGGATACGCTTTTTCCAACTGCCGTCTCGTCAAACGCTTTTGGGTCATAGACCAGCTCAACCAGTTTTTTCAGGTATTCCCAAATGGCAGTTCGGATTCTATCTTCGTAAACCCCCGGAACGCATCTATTTACACAGCAGTACATGCCAACATCAGCGCCACCTTTATCCGCCATACTTCTGTACACCATTTTTCGTCCACAGCATTGGCAAATGATTCTCCCAGAATATCTGTGCGGAACGGGATCTCGTTTATATTTTACAAATCCATTTCTTCGTGCCCGATTCTCAATAACCTGTCTGGCTTTTTGATAGTCCTCTGGTGTAACCAACGGTTCATGGGCATTTTCATAGACTACCCATTCAGACGCATCTGTTTTATGCGCGGGAATCCCACGATACAGTTCTGCCCGTACCCTACCGAATACCAATTTTCCCTGATAAACAGGCTGCTTGAGAATATTCTGTATTGTTGATGTGGTCCATTTCTTTTCTACCTTAGATTCCGTCCGTCCTGCTGTTTCCATGCGGTATTGTCCCGGGGTAATGGCGTTCAATAATGTCAGCCTACGGACAATTTCAGAAAGGCCAACGCCTTGGATTGTCCACTGGAAAATCAGTCGCACATATGGAGCAGTCTTTTCATTTGGAATATAACAAGACTTGTCTGTTGAAAACCGGTATCCATAAGGTGCAGTCCCACGAGGAACCTTTTTCCCGGAATCGCGCTGAATTTGCGCTGCCAGACAGTTTTTTCGGGACATATCCTTGGCGTAGAAATCGTTGATAATATTTTTAAGCGGCGTTTCCAACCCGTTCAAGTCTTTTGCGCAGGTGCTGTCAAAATTATCGGTAATCGAAATCAGCTGAATATTCAGCCGCTGAAACAGATTTTCAATGTAATAGCCTGCCTCAATATAATTTCTGCCAAATCTGGATAGGTCTTTTACAACGATGCATTCAATACGGCCATTTCTTGCGTCTTCCAAGAGCCTGGAGAATTCAGGCCTATCAAATTTTGTCCCGCTAAAACCGCAGTCCACATAAGTGTCCACCAGCTGTAGCTCCGGATTACTTTGTATGAATTGATGCACCAGAGTTGTCTGATTTTTGATGCTATCCTCACTTTTGGCGCTATCGCTGTCATTGGATAACCGGATATACGCGGCTGTTGGCTTTCCAATAATCACCTGATTGGGCGTGACCAGATTCCTGTCTGCATCCATATATCTGCGTTTACGACTCATGGCAAATTTCCTTTCCATTCAATAAGCTCTGCTTCCAATCTTGCCAATGAAGTTCGACCTGAATCTCCCCATCTGGCATGATTAGAATCTGCTTCACCAGCGTTCTGGCTTGCATACCGGTTAGATTTGTAATCCGTGCGGAGGTGAACCCCTTGACCCAAGGATTATCCACGCTGAAAATCTTATCTGTTTCTGAAAGACATTGCAGCTTACTCTGCGCTTCTACCTCTGTAAGCCTGATTTTCTCTTCCACAGCCATTTTAAATACCACATATTCATCCTCCGGCATACATCCACTTGCGAATTGCTGATATGCTTTGTTTTTCTCCTGCGCAGCAGCACTCTCGGATGAAAACAGTTCTTGTATTTCAAAAATCAATATTCTTTTACGGCAATCCTTTTCTGCCAAGTATGTGCCCAATAGAATGTCATGCTTTACATCTTCCGCCAGCTTCTGCTCCATTCCTATTGTCAGCATCACCTGATCGTACACATCATCAAACAGTACCGTTCGTTGCTCCGTACTGCCATTTACATCCTTGCGTATCCGGAAATAGTAATCACCCTTCCATTTTTCACAGGCCATCTTTTCACCCGTTTTGGCGTCTACCACTCGGTTCAAAAAGATGTTGTCGATTTTCTTTGCGTTGGATGCCAGCTGTCGTTTTCCGCTGATTTTGGCTTGCGCTAATTGATATGTCTCTTCGGAAATAATTGCTGGGACGGAAATCTCAATCACCTCACCCCCAATCCTTTTCTGCAATCTTCCGCAGTACGCCGCATTTTTGGATATGCGGCTGACAGGATCCGCTGTCCAACGGTCATTCACAGAATGAAGTCTTCGAGTTCCACTTTTTTCTCTGAAGGCAGCGGGAGACGGAATATGGGTGGCATTCAATCTATTTGAAATTTCCTGAAAAGACATTCCCTCTAAAACAGATTGATAGATATGTCTGACGATAGGCGCAGTATCGTCATCTATTACCAATGTTCTTTTCTGGGAATCAAATAGAAAACCAAACTTTTCATCGCTGGATTTGAGAATGCCGGAGGCTGCCTTTTCTTTCAGCAGCTTTTGCGTGTATATCTTGTAAATATCCGCTTGCTTTTTCTTAATGTATTCCGTGATTTCTTTCTCACTATGTTCGCCGCTGAAAAAATCATCTTCTGCTACCGCAAACTTCACGTTTGCGGGGTATAAGATTCTATACAAGACATTCCAGATTGCAGTTGGGTGACACCCACAGGCTTGCAATGTATAAAAGATGACAACATCATATGTTTTCAAGACTCCGGCATCCTTCATCTTTATAAAACCGGTGCTTGCCTCAAGCGCATTTTTCCGATCCGCAAATGAGCGTGATATGTTCCATCCCATATGCTTTGCGTATGCACTGATTTGGGATACCTGCTCAGAGACTGGGATCACTTCACCCGAATAGAATACTTTTCGGACATAGCTCACACATTTCATACTGCGCACACCCTCCCAACTGTTTGCGTCATAAGACTGGATTTTGCATACTCGCCGAGCACCCCTTGAAGCGCATCCTCATGCTGAAATACAATATGAATTTTGTTCTTATCCAGTATTTCCACCCGATCAATCAGCATCATCACAACTTTTCTGTCCAAGGCCTGGATTTTTCCATACTTTTGAATCTCTCTCAGCCAGGAACTGACTGGGGCAGGATTTGCGGAGGACACCAGGATTTTTTCTTCAAGCGCCTTTTTTGCGGTAGACGCCTGTTCCTGTTTTTGATGAAACAGATCTGTCAGGTTTTTATATTCGTCCTCCGATATTACGCCCTCCAATTTATCCTGATATGCGTGGGTACATAGCTTTTGGTATCGTTCGATTTCGGAGTTGAGCGATGCAGCCTGCTTTTTTAATGATGCCTGAAGATAGTTTTTATATTCTCCATTCTGGATTGCCTGTGACAGTAAATCCCGCACATCAGTGAGCATTTGCAATTCCGTTTGAAGCACACGCAAAACCAAGTTGTCAACAGAATCCACTCGAATCAGATGGGAAGAACATTCTTCCCCCCGTTTCTTCGAAGAGCAGGTGTAATAGTCATATGTTTTTCCACGTTTTATATATCTTTTTCGAACCATGTTGCAGCCGCAACTGCCACAGCGGACTTTACCGGAAAGCGGGAAAAGCAGTTCCTTATGGGGAGATGTCCGTGTATCCAGACACCACATATTCTGTACTGTTTGAAATACCTCTTTGGAAATAATGGATTCATGTGTATCGGCAACTCTTATCCAATTTTCCTGGGGCAGCAGTACATATTTGTCCACACGGTAGCTGACCTTCCGCTTTTTTCCCTGAACCAGCACACCAGTATACATTTCGTCACAGAGAATTCGACGAACCTGCTCTGCCATCCAAATGGGCATCTCAGAGTGATGCGCAAATCCATTGCGGTATGTACTGTTTTTGGCCTTCTTGTACGCTCCGGGCGGAAGAACCCCCATTTCATTCAGCTGCCTTGCAATCCGCCCGGTGCTCATTCCTTTCAGACGAAAATCGTATACCATCCGAACGATGTCCGCGGCATATGGATCCACGATCAGATGGTGCTTGTCTTCCGCATCCCGGTTATAACCGTATGGGGCAAAGCCGCCAATATATTGGCCATTCTTGCGCTTTATCTCAAACTGGCTCCGTACCTTCGTTGAAATATCTCTGCAATAGGCATCATTGATAAGATTCTTAAAAGGTACGATCATTTGTGACGAGGCGTCCTGTTGCTGCATCGTATCATAATTATCCGTTACCGAAATAAAACGGACTCCCATCAAAGGAAATACTCTTTCCAAATACCGGCCTGTTTCAATGTAATTCCGTCCGAATCTGGATAAATCTTTCACAATGATACAGTTAATCCGATTACTTTTCGCATCCTCCATCATTTGTATGAACCCGGGACGCTCAAATAATGAGGTGTGATAGCGATAGCGGCAAAAAGCTAATAAAATCAATGGTTTTG
>JAUNIU010000012.1 GCA_030523265.1 Eubacteriales bacterium
ACCGTTCATCGCCATGGTCACTGCCGTGATAATAGATTCCGGCGAAATTAATACATTTGAGCCAGAAGCAATTCTCTCCTGACTGCTATGCTGTAATAAACGAAGAGATGTATCGGCAATCTGTGCAGAAAAATCGTCCGGTATATAAGTAGACGTCGGCTTCTTCGTAGGTGACGGCTTAGCGGTAGTACCCGCATCCGCAGGTGCAGCCGTTGCCTGTGTTTTACCATCTCCAGGCTTTGCCTGTGCTGTCACGCCCGGTGTAGACGTTCCCTTTTTCGTGCTATCTGTAGTCCCCTTGACAACCACATTACAATACAACTTCTTTGCCGTATTTTTCCGGGAGGATGCCTTCTTTTTGTATTTCACCGTGATCCGAATCTGACATTTTCCCGCCCGTTTCGCCTTGACCTGTCCCTTTTTTGTCACAGACGCAACCTTTGGTTTCGTACTCTTAAAAGATATCGATTTGATGCGTTTCCCAGTGACTTTCAATTTCTGTTTCTGTCCCACCGTTAGTTTCAACTGCTTTTTCACTTTAGGTGTCCCGGAAGCCGCTGAGGCATGAATCGCCACACCTGTAAACAGCAATCCCGCCACCAGACAGAGACTTATCACTTTCCTGCTGATCTGTTTCATGACCAACCTTGTTTCTGCGTTTCCTTTTTTCATACTTGCCCTCCCTTTTTGTATATACCAAGAGCGATCAGAAACACTCTGACCGCTCCAAACCACCTTTTTATTTTAACCGCATCCGGTAAACCACCGGCTTATCACTATCCACGAAAGGTGCGTGGATAATCATCTTATCCGCTTCCCTGGTATATTCCGGCTTCTCATCATATCCCAACACGGTAAACTCCGTGATGATACCATGGAAATCTTTGCTCTCTTCTCCCATATTCTTTACGATCACATCTTCCCCATGCTGCTGCATTGGAATGATATAGATACAATCCCCCTTGCAGGTGAACCGAATATCGGTGGAATCAAAGTCCTTGCGTCCCTCCTCAGAGAACATTCCCTCTACTACTTCGGTATTGCCCTCTGCCTGTACACGCCAAGGATGCGTATCATAGATGGCCTCACCATTCACATCCATCCACGCACCAATCTCCGTCAGAAGCTTCACTTCCTCCTCACAGATCGTCCCATCTGCCTTTGGTCCCACATTCAGCAGGAGACAACCATTTTTGCTGACGATATCCACCAGGTCCTGTAAGATATCCTTCGTACTCTTGAAACGGTTCTGTGCTGTATAGCACCAGGAATTAAACGCCATGGAGGTATCAGCCTGCCAGCTAAAAGGCTTGGCGTCCGAGAAATGTCCGCGTTCCATATCCAGGATACCGGTACCTAACATCATCGCATCGTGTTTATAGGAGATTCCCACCTGCATATTCCACTCCAAAGCGCGGTTATAATAATAAGCTGCAAACTTCAAAAGATATGGTTTCACCGACTCGTGCTGTACCCACCAGTCAAAATAAACCATCGCAGGACGATACTTCTCCACCAGCTCCACATTACGTGCCAGCCAATCCTCCAAAAAATCCTTTGGCGGCGCCGGACTAAAGAGATCCTGATTGTCCGGTTCTTCCATCGCCGGATAATAGAAATCACCAAGCTGCATTGGATCTTTCACATCACTTTCAAATTCACGGCCATGACCAAAGAAAAACGCATGCTCCACACGATGATTGGACTCACAAAATACCATTCCTTCCTGTTGAATGGCATCCTTCAATTCTCCCAACACATCACGCTTCATAGCCAATTTCTTGCTGGTCCACTCGCTGATCTCCGAATCATACATCTGAAAACCATCGTGATGCTCTGCTACTGGCATCACATAACGTGCACCCGCTTTCTTAAACAATTTCACCCATTCCACAGGATCAAATTTAGGCGCAGTAAACAGCGGAATAAAGTCCTTATATCCAAACTCGGTATGCTCACCAAAGGTTTTACGGTGATACTCCCATTCCTCCATAGACTGGATATACATATTCCGTGAATACCACTCATTGCGAAATGCTGGTACACTAAATAAACCCCAGTGAATAAAGATACCAAACTTTGCATTTTGAAACCACTTTGGTGCCTCATAATCCGCAAAAGTCAACCAATTCGGTTTGTATGGTCCTTTTTCAATCACTTCCTCTGCAATCTGTAAATACTTTTCCTGTACTGTCATAATGCTTAAGATTCCTTTCTCCTGTACTTATGTTATGGTCTTGACTTACTGTTGAAAACGGTAAGTTTTGTCCTGTGAATAATAGGCAATCGGTAACCCAAACTCCTGTAAGGCATGAATATCTTCATAGACACTCTTGCGTTCTCCGGCGATACCATGCTCATTTACAAAGCTTACGATCTCCTGCATCGTAACGCCCTGTGTGGCATCCGTGCTCTCTGTCAGCAACTGCATCACTAACAACAACCTCATTCGTACATTTTTCACCATTGCTTTTTCCTCCATTCGTATACACTGGCTTGTATCTTTCCTTCCCCTCGTTTTATTCCGCAGGCTCTTCTGACCGAACACGGATCAGATCCATCTCGTCTGGAACCTGACTAAATAACACCTTAAATATCTGTTTTGGATGTGGACAACTTTCGATCTCCTGACCATATTCATCTAACATCCCCTGAACCATCACACTGAGATTTTCCCCAGAAGGTTTCATGATCTCTACCTGATCCCCCACAGAAAATTTATTTCTCTGTTCCATCGTGACATATCCATCTGCGTCTCTGGCACCTGCCAGTCCCAGATAGGTATACCCCTTCACATACGTATTGTTATCATAGATCTGTGATTCATGCGTAGTGGGTCCATAGAAAAAACCTGTGGTAAACTGACGATACGTGCACTTGGCAATCTCTTCTCTATAATGATCCATCCGGGATTGATAAAGTTCTGGCGATACAAAGTAATCATCAATGGCCTGCCGGTAAGTCCGCGCCACATCTGCCACATATAATGCAGTTTTCATACGCCCCTCGATCTTGAAACTATCGATCCCCGCTTTCACCAGATCCGGTATATGTTCAATCATACACAGATCCTTGGAATTAAAGATATAGGTGCCTCTTTCATTTTCCTCCACCGGAAGATACTCTCCCGGTCTGTTTTCCTCCATAATATAATATTTCCAACGGCATGGATGGGTACAAGCACCCAGATTGGCATCCCTGCCGGTAAAATAATTGCTGAGCAGACATCTGCCGGAATAAGATATGCACATGGCACCATGTACAAATGTCTCAATCTCCAGATCGTCTGGAATATGTGCCCGGATATCCGCAATCTCCTGGATGGAAAGTTCTCTGGCGGACACGACACGCTTTGCCCCTAATCTGTGCCAGAACAGATACGTCTCATAATTCACATTATTACTCTGGGTACTAATGTGGATTTCAATCTGGGGACATACTTCCTGCGCAATGGTAAAGACCCCCGGATCAGAAATAATCAAGGCATCCGGACCAATGTCCGCCAGTTCCTTGAAATATTCCCGCACTCCTTCCAAATCCCGGTTGTGCGCCGTGATATTCGCGGTCACAAAGACCCGTTTGCCATGTTGATGCGCAAACCGTATTCCCTCTGCCATCTCTTCGCTGGAAAAGTTCTTCGCTTTTGCCCGGAGTCCATATAACTCACCGCCAATATAGACCGCATCTGCACCATAGAGCACCGCTACTTTCAACACCTCCAGGCTACTGGCTGGCACCAATAACTCCGGCTTTCCATTCTCTAACATACTCATATCTCCCAGTCTCATATTGCTGTGCTTTCCCATGCTATAAATACCATGTCTGCACTACTGACTCTCACATTTCTGCTTACGCATAGTAACCGCCGCACCGTCTCCCACCGGGAGAATGACGGTCTGCAAATCATCCGAATGTGTCAACGTATATAAAAACTCCCGCATACGTCCGTGGATCGTCCGATCCCGTCTCGTTACCGCATAGCGCGATTCTATAATATCACCGTCCTGCAATACATTATCTGTTACCAGCATACCATTTTCTGACAATAAGGTCAAAATCGGAATCAGGAAATTGGGATATTGTCCCTTTGCCGCATCCATAAATATAAAATCATACTGTCTCCCCTGCTCTGCCAACTGCTGCAATATTTCTCCGGCATCTCCGGTCAATAAATGAATCCTGTCAGACTTGTGATATTTCTCAAAGTTAGCCCTGGCATTCCGGATTCGCGCCGGCACCTTTTCAATGGTATCAATAGGCACATTCTCCCCCACACACTCACTCATCAGCATACTGGAAAATCCCACCGCTGTCCCGATCTCCAGGATCGATGACGGTTTTTGTACCGCCAGCAAAAACTGTAGCAAAGACTGCATCGACCGTCGGATGATAGGAACCTCCTCTGCCAATGCCTGTTTCTCTGCCTCCTGAAGATACGGCGGAATATGCCAGGAAATCGAATCAATATATGTGGTTAATCTTTCCTCTATTACCATTTTCTATCCTTTCCTCTTCCCCTTAACCGCTGGTGGTCAGTTGATTGATAATTTCCTCATATGTCATACTGGTGTTTAGCACATAATCGCCGGGACGCAACATGACCGATTCCTCGTCCATCAATTTTGTCCGAAGATAAAAACTATACCGGTTCACAATGAGATGCTCCTGCTCCAGCCGGCCTGCCACCTGCCACATGGTATCGGCTTCCGTCACCTGAAAGGATTGTTCTGTGCCTGGCGCATCCTCCACCACCACCGAACCAAAGATCTCATAACAAAAATGATATCCCTGCATACAAGCTGTTCCAATCCCGTAGATCAATAATACACTGATCATCAGATTCACACAAAGTGCCAGTAAAAAGCGTAGTGAATTCAAAGTTCTCCGAATATATTGATGATACATCATACCGCGCCTCCTAATCCATCTATGCTGCCTTCCACACCAGATCAACTATTCTTCCAGAAACGAAGTATCAATCTGCACCCCTTCTAAAAACTGGTTTTGAAGCTGTTTAATTAACCCACAATATTGATGCTCCGCAGCCAGAAACTCCCATGCCAATCCATTACTCTGCAGATCTCCAAACTCTTTCTGGAGATTATTATTTTCAGCAATAAAATCCTCACCACTCCACATCTGGACTGCCAGACTCCGACGCCGGTACTCTCCGATCCGGCGATACAGCTCCGGCTGTTCCTTTACCCGGCGCAACAGATTTTGATATTGATTAAATTCTTTTGTACTTTTGATCCTCTGTACCATCTGGTCCATCAAAACCTTTGTCTCTTCCATCTCCTCTGTCCTTTCCCTATTTCTACTCTGTCCTTATCTGTCATCCGGGTTATTCCACTTCCATAATAATCGGCAAAATCATTGGATTTCTCTTCATCTTTTTCCACAGATAGTCGCTGAGGCTATCCTTGATCTCCGTCTTAATCTTGCCCCAATCTGAAACATTGCTATCCAGACACCGCTCCAATGCCGAATATACGATTTCTCTGGCTTCGTCCATCAGATACTCCGACTCCCGTACATAGACAAAACCTCTGGACACAATATCGGGACCAGCCAATAACTGATTGGTGTATTTTTCCAGGGTTAATACGATAATAATCAACCCGTTTTCAGACAAATACTGACGGTCACGCAACACGATATTCCCCACATCGCCCACGCCCAGACCATCTACCATGATGCCCTGCGCCTGTACCTTACCTACCTTCTGCGCATAATCCTCTGTGATTTCTAACACATCGCCGGAAGATAAGATGATGGTATTCTCCTTTGGAATATTCATCTGTTGCGCCAATTCCGCATGCGCCTTGAGATGCTGATATTCGCCGTGAACCGGAATCGCATACTGTGGTTTTACCAACGAATAGATTAATTTGATCTCCTCCTGGGAAGCATGCCCTGATACATGGGTATCATGTACAATTACCTTGGCTCCCTTTTCGGATAATTCGTTAATCACCTTAGAAACTGATTTCTCATTTCCAGGAATCGGTCTGGAACTAAAGATCACCGTATCCCCTGGCTGGATGGACACCTTGCGGTGAATATTCGCCGCCATACGGGATAATGCTGCCATGGCTTCTCCCTGACTTCCCGTCGTGATCAGTACCAGCTTCTCTGGCGGATAATTCTTCATCTGCTCCATATCAATGATAATATTTTGAGGCACATTTAAATAACCCAGCTCTGTGGCTGTGGTAATCACATTGACCATGCTGCGGCCTTCCACCACCACTTTCCGGCCATACTTATCGGCTGAATTAATAATCTGTTGTACACGGTCCACATTCGACGCGAAAGTAGCCACAATGATACGACTTTTCTCATTTTCCGCAAAAATATTATCAAATGTCTTACCGACAGACTGTTCGGACATGGTAAATCCCGGTTTCATCACATTGGTGCTGTCCGCCATCAGTGCCAGCACTCCCTTTTTGCCAAGCTCGCCGAAACGTTGCAAATCGATAGTACCACCACTCACCGGAGTGAAGTCCACCTTAAAGTCACCGGTATGCACCACGGTTCCCACCGGAGAGAAGATCGCCAGGGCAGCCGCATCTGATATACTGTGATTCGTCCGTATAAATTCCACACGGAAACATCCCAGATTGATGGATTGTCCATAATGCACCACCTTGCGTTTCACTGGTTTTGGTAATGTATGCTCCTTTAGCTTATTCTCAATCAGCCCCATCGTTAATTTCGTCGCATAAACCGGTACATTGACATCTTTTAAAACATAAGGCAAAGCACCGATATGGTCCTCATGGCCATGGGTAATCACAAATCCTTTCACCTTCTCAATATTTTCCTTGAGATATGATACATCTGGAATCACCAGATCGATGCCCAGCATATCATCTCCCGGAAAAGACAGACCGCAGTCCACCACAATGATACTGTCCTCATACTCAAAAGCCGTAATATTCATACCGATCTGCTCTAATCCGCCCAGCGGAATGATCTTCAGACCATGTCCCAGTTCGATCTTTTCCTTTTTCTTCGGCACCTGTTTGGTCGTTGTTTTTCTAGCAGATATCCCGGTCTTTGCCACCAGTCTCTTTCTCTCGGTGGCAGCTTTGGTTCCCGCTTTTTCTGCCTTGTCGTCCTTGTTCTTGGCGGTCTTAGCCACCTTTCCCGCTGCTTTCTCCGTCTTGGTCGTTCTACGGATAATACGCTTCTTTGGTTTACTATCCTCCTTCTCCATCTCTGTACGTTTGTCTGTTTCTTTCTTCACAAATATCCCTGCCTTTCTATTTTTTGCGCACAAAAAGAACGGTCGTTTTATGACTATCCATCATAAAACGTATCCTTCTTTTGTAGTCCTCTCTTATTCCTGTACCTCTATAGCAACATCGTCCAATAATTCCACGAACACCTTAGACAATGCATCTAATTCTGCTTCCTCTTCAATAAACTCGTATATGCACTGGCCATCCTGATCTTCTATCTCACGCATAATGTAGGCATCTGCCTCCTCTTCTTCACTATCAGTGACCAATAGATAATTCCTGCCGGAAATCGTCGTCTGCTCCACTACAAAAAAGGGGATTTCTTCTCCATCCTCTGTAATAAACGCAATCTGTTTCTCTGCCATAGACTCTTTCGATGCTTTATTCCTGCTGTGCCATCCCATCCAGATATCCCTGTAATATGATCGAAGCCGCCATCTTATCAATATACTGCTTACGCCGCTCCTTACGAACACCGCCCTCCTGCAATACGGCATCTGCTTCCACAGTGGTCAGGCGTTCATCCTGATATACTACAGTCAATCCGGTACGCCGTTCAATCATGTCTCCAAACTCTCTGGTCCGCTCGCACCGTTCTCCTTCCTCGTTATTCATTCTTTTCGGTAAACCGATCACTACTGTCTCCACATCATATTCTTCCATGAGATCTTCGAGCCTGGCAAGGGTTTTCCGCAGCTTAGACGGCCTGTCCCGCTTGATGGTCTCCACCGGCTGTGCTGTCAGCATCATCCCATCGCTGATGGCTACCCCCACCGTTTTATCTCCATAATCCAATCCCATGATTCTCATAATGCTTGTACCTCAGTCTATTTCTCAAAATTATTTTTTATATAATCTTCCAAAAGTAATTCAATCATTTCATCACGTTCTACCCGCCGAATCAGACTTCTGGCACCTTTGTGACTGGTAATATACGTAGGATCACCGGACATAATATAACCCACAATCTGATTGACCGGATTATACCCCTTCTCTGTCAAGGCCTCATATACCTCGGCCACCACGTCCTTGACTTCGATCTCCTGTTCCTTTTGTACTTTAAAATATTGTGTATTATTTACTTCCTGCATAAAGGCATTAACCTCCATTCTTTTTCACGTACTCTTACCTATCATATATAGTAATATAACCTGTCCAAAAAAACAACTCTTTTTTCATTTTTTACAAGATTCACCGTACAATACCCCCTGCTCCAAATGTCCCATAACCCGGACATTTTCAATGGTATTGCAACGTTTTTCCGCTTCTGCGGCATCTGCCACCTCCACTGCGATCCGCACATACCGCTTGGTATACCCCACCAGATAGTGCCTGCCGCCGATTTCTGTCACTTCCTCAAACAGAACTTCTTCCTGTCTGCCCAGAAATAGTGCCTGATACTGCTGTTCCAACTCCCGCGCGGTGTGTAGCAGCTGATCGCTTCTGCTGCTCTTGTCCGGTTCTGCCACCTGACCTTCCATACCGTCTGCCACAGTCCCCTGTCGTCTGGAATACTTAAAGACATGTATCTGGGCAAACCCGATCTGTCTGGCATACGCTCTGGTGATCTCAAATTCTTCCAATGTCTCCTGTGGAAACCCCACGATAATATCTGTCGTAATCGCCGGATCAGAAAATACTTCCCGCAATATATCCGCCTTTTCCTGATACTCCTTTGTGGTGTAATGTCGGTTCATCCGCTGTAATACCGTATCACAGCCACTTTGCATTGACAAGTGAAAATGAGGACAGATCTTCCCGATCTTTGCCAGACGCAGCGCAAATTCTCTGGTAATGATCCGTGGCTCCAGAGAACCCAGACGGATTCTCTCGATCCCCTCCACTGCGTGAATGGCTTCCAACAGCTCCAATAACGGTTCCCCTTTGCTCTCCACAAAAGCTCTGGCATCTCCTCCATCGACACCATAGGAGGACAGATGAATCCCTGTCACCACCACTTCCCGAATCCCTTCGCTTGCCAATTGTTCCACTTCTTCCACCACCTGCAGCACCGGCTTACTGGTCAGAGGTCCCCTGACATAGGGAATAATACAATAGCTGCAATACTGATTGCATCCATCCTGCACCTTAAGATAAGCACGGGTGTGTTCCTGCGCCTGTGCCGCCGCAGACATCTTTCCCTGTGTGGAACGATCCTCTGACTGTTCCAGTTGCCGGGATGCCAGAACCAGTTCCACCACACGGGACTTCTCCTCATTGGACAGAAACAGGTCAATGGCATCATCCACCTCGCCCTTTTGTTTCGCCGAATCCACATAACATCCGACCGCCACCACAACCGCATCTGGATTCATCCGTCTGGCGCGATGCAGCATTTTGCGTGACTTGCGGTCCGCTATATTGGTCACGGTGCAGGTATTGACGATATATACATCTGCCTGTTCTGAGAATGCCACAATACTATGACCTGCCTCTTCAAATTGTAATTTCATTTTTTCTGTTTCATAAGAATTTACCTTACATCCCAAGGTCAAAAACGCAACTCGCACAGTATTCCTCCGATCTGAAATAAAATCAATTTATACAAAAAAATTTTCCCGTATCGCTGATTTTTCGTGTACATTTTTATCCGATTGGATATTGACTTTTCGGTTTATAATGTCTAGTATAGAGTTGTAAATCAAAAAGGAGGTAACTATTATGAAAACAGTAAAGATTTGTTTGAACTCTATCGACAAAGTAAAAGCATTCGTAAACGATGTAACTAAATTTAATACAGATTTTGATTTGGTTTCTGGTAGATACGTGATTGATGCTAAGTCCATCATGGGTATCTTCAGTTTAGATCTGTCTAAGGCAATCGATTTAAACATCCATGATGATGATAGTATCGATGAGATTCTTGAGACTTTAGCTCCATATATCGTTGAATAATTCATACATCTTTGATCCATTTTAGCAGGTATCTTTCGGAAGTATAGAGAATACTCGGAAAGATACCTGTTTTGTTATGGAATTTTCCATCTTACCTACGAATCTACTTCAATCACTTCGATGGTATCCAGTGCTGTCTGCACCATCTCATCGATTTTTTCTTCCAGATTTTTCTCAGACTGACGAATCCGCTGCACCTCCGGTCTGGTCACAGGATGCTTCGCCACAAAGATCGTACAACAATCCTCAAATGGCTGGATGGAGGTCTCAAAAGTCCCAATCTTTTCCGAGATATTTACGATATCCTGTTTATCAAATCCTATCAGCGGGCGGTATACCGGCAGATGACACACATCATTTGTGGCAGCCAGACTGTGCATCGTCTGGCTGGCCACCTGTCCAATGCTTTCTCCCGTGATCAGACCCAGACAATTGTTTTGCTCTGCCAGCGTCTCGGCAATGCGCATCATATACCGGCGCATAATGATCGTCAACTCTTCATGCGGACACTGCTCATAAATATATAACTGAATGTCCGTAAAATTAACCACATGCAGCCGGATTGGTCCCGTATAACGGGCGATTAACTTCGCCAGATCTACCACTTTCTGCTTTGCTCTCTCACTGGTATAAGGCGGTGCATGAAAATAGACAGCGTCAATAAATACACCTCTCTTGGCGATCATATAACCTGCCACCGGGCTGTCGATTCCCCCGGATAACAGTAACATTGCCTTACCATTGGTGCCCAAAGGCATACCGCAGGCTCCCGGATAAACTTTGGAATAGACATACGCTTTATCCCGCACCTCGATCCAGATCACAACCTCCGGGTCATGTACATCCACCGATAAGTCTGCAAAACGCTCCAACAGATATCCTCCCAGTTCCATACAAACCTCTGGAGATGTCATCGGATAATGCTTATCGCTTCGACGACACTTTACCTTAAAGGTGAAATCCTGTGAATCATATTGATGTTCCACAAAATCTCCCACTGCTGCCGCCAGATTCTCCCAGGACTTATCCTCTATCACCTCCACCGGACTGATGCCGGATACGCCAAAGACCATTCCCATCTCCTGGATCGCCTCTTCATAATCAAAGTCTCCCTGTGCCTCCACAAAGATCCTTCCCTGTTCCCGGATCACCTGAAACTCTCCATCAATCTTATCTAATTTTCTGCGAATCTGTTCGCACAACGCATTTTCAAATTTATAACGGTTCTTTCCCTTGATACCGATCTCCGCATATTTTAACAAAAAAGCCTGATACATCTCTTCCTCCATTCCGAAGCATTCCCACGGTGGAACACTCCTGTCCTTCTGGTGTACTAGTGTCTCACAAATCTTCGTAACACCGGCAGCAATTCTGCAACCTGCCTGATCGCATAATCAACTTCCTCTGCCGTGCTTGTCACCGACAGACTGAAACGCAACGTCGCATCTAACAACGCATCTTCCACACCGATTGCCTGCAAAGTCCCACTGAGCTCGGGATGATTCGAGGAGCAGGCAGAGCCGGAGGATACAAAGACCCCTCTCTCTGCCAAAGCGTGTAACATCACCTCACTGCGAATCCCGGCAAAACTGGCACTGACAATATGCGGTGCCGTTTCCCGCAGCTCCATGCCCGCGATCCCCTGGACACGGACCCCTTCGAGACTTTGTAATCCCTGGATCAGTTGCTGTTTCCGTGCATACAGACGTTCCACTTTTGCCGCATGATCGGTATAGATCAACTGTACGGCTTCTCCCAAACCGGCAATCGCCGGGACATTTTCGGTACCTGACCGCATTCCCTGTTGCTGACCGCCGCCAAACAGAATCGGTCGCAGCTTCGTGCCATTCCTAACATACAGAAAACCAGATCCCTTGGGACCATGTATCTTATGACCACTTACTGACATCAGATCAATCCCCAGACGCTTTGGCACAATCTGATATTTCCCAAATGCCTGTATCGCATCCACATGAAACAAAGTCCGCGGATTCGTCTCATGAACCACTGCAGATAACTGTCCGATATCCTGGACAGACCCAATCTCATTGTTGACATACATGATGGAAACCAAGACAGTGTCTTCCCGCATTGCCCGGGCTAACACTTCCGGTTCTACTTTTCCTTGCGCATTCACCGGCAGATATGTCACTTCATATCCCTGTTCCTCCAAAAACGCCAGAGGCTCATGCACCGATGCATGTTCAATCCGGGTGGTAATCATATGTTTCCCGGCACGTTTATTCGCCATCGCCGCCCCGATCAATGCCTGATTGTTGGATTCCGTTCCACCAGAAGTGAATATAAGCTCCTTTGCTTCGCATTTTAACTGCTTGCGGATTTGTTCTTTTGCCTCTCGAATATAATTTTCTGCTTCCATCCCCTTGGTATGCTTAGAAGAGGGATTTCCATAGTCCTCCTCCATTACCTGTACCATCCGTTCCCGGACCTCTGGAAAGATCCGAGTGGTGGCAGCATTATCTAAATACACTTCCATTTTTTTCTCCCATCAAGTATTCCCTCTATTCCTGCATCTGAAACATTAGAATCGATAACAATGCCATCCCCGCAGTCTCTGTTCGCAAAATACGCCTGCCCAATGTCAATGGATGGATCTGTCTCTCCACCGCCTGTTCCACTTCCTCCGGCTCAAATCCACCCTCGGGTCCGATAAAGATGCCCACAGAGGCATGTCTACAGGCTTCGCCCACAATCTCACGGGATGTCTCGATCCCTTCCTGTAATTCATACGGAATCATATTGTACTCTATGCCTTCCGCCATGTCAAATGCCTGCTCCATAGATACCGGCGCGTGCACCACAGGAATGATCCCCCGGTCACATTGCTTCGCAGCCGCTTCTGCGATTGCCTGCCAACGCTCCTGCTTTTTTCGGATCTTCTTTTCCTCCTGCAACCGGACCACACAGCGTTTCATCATCACCGGAACGATCTCATATACCCCCAGCTCCACCGCCTTCTGAATAATCAATTCCATCTTATCTTTCTTGGGCAATCCCTGGAATAATGTAATCTTTGCAGGCAGTTCGGTGCCAGTCGCCTGTATTTTTTCCACGTGCAAGACCACCTGATCCATTTCCAATGCCTGAATACGGGAAACATAGTCCTTTCCGGCACCGTCACAAGCCACGACCCAGTCACCGGCTTCCAGACGCAAGACATTTTTGATATGATTGACATCGCCGCCGATGATCCTGATCTCATCCGCAACGATCTGTTCTTCTCTGATATAAAATCGATACAAAGCACTCACTCCTGTTTTCTATAAAATCCCAATACGCGCGCCAAACATTTTTCGCTGTATCCATCACAAAAAGTTCCTATACAGTGAAAAACTGTCTAACCACGATTACGCGATTAGACAGTCTGTTTCCATATTTTCTAATCCATCACAGATACTGATCTAAAATACTGTTGGTGGTACCCAGGATGGAATATGCCCCGCTGGTGGAATAACTGGATCCACTACCTTCATTATAGGTCACGCTATTGGCTACACGATAACTTTCATTCGCGGTATTTTTGATGGTATCACCATAAGAGCCACTGCCCTGAAATAAGGACTGTACTTTAGAAACATTGGTGCTGTCCACCTTTGTGTCATCGAATACCAGTTTCCCCTTCTCTCCAGTGGTGATCCCCACCTCCTTCAGTAACCCGGCATTGGAGGCATTCGCCTTCAGCATAGTCAGATTCTTATCCTGAATGGAATTATTATTTGACTTACCTGCGTTACTCATATATGTATTATACGCATCTACATAACTCTTTAATGCAGATTTTACAGCTTCCGTAACATCTGTCTTACTGCCATCTTCCAATTCCTCTTCTTCATACAGAGACTTGGATGCCAAAGCGGAAGCGGAATCTGCCAGGCTCTTTGCACTGGTTTTGATCGCCGATAACGCACTGGTGTCTGCTGCTGTACCTGCCTGTGTGGTACTGCTGCTACCGGACGTAGTCTCCTGTTCTTTCAGGTTTTTGCCTGTCTTCTCCGCATCCAGTTCTACCGCTGATTTAATCCGATATCTGGAACTGTCAGTATTGGTCTTGGCAGAGGTACGATCCGATGAAGAATCCACCTCTCCCACATTCTTATAGTATGAATTGAGCAGCTTCTTATACACACCGCTCCGAATCAAAGAATAATCACCAAATGAACTGGAAATCCCACCAAACATGGTATTCTCTGAATTGCCAAACAAAGAACTAAAATAGTTGTTATTAAATCCACTATATGACATACGATCAATCCTCCTTACATCCGGACCGCCATCGTCTGGCTTCCTACCCTATTCCATCAGAATAACAAGATGTTACCTTCGATATCCCGATACAACCACAGACTTCTAATAATATTATCGATGTTTTCTCTTATTATTTAACCCCTTTTTATATCGTTTGTCAACTTTTTTTGCCGTTTGGGACGGTCTCTGGCCGGATGATTTTCTTTTCTGACCTGTGCCATCTGCTGCCTGCTTTTTGTTCGCCGCTTTCTTCCTCTGCTTCCAGCGTTCCTCCTGCCACTTCTCCTTGCGCGGATGAATCAGACACTTTTCGTCATAGCCGATCAAATCCTGCCTGCCCGCCTGCATCAGTGCCTCCCGTACCAAATCATAGTTCGCCGGATTGCGATACTGGATCAGGGCACGCTGCATCGCCTTTTCGTGGGGATTTTTGGGTACATATACTTTTTTCATGGTTCTGGGATCCAGACCCGTATAATACATACAGGTAGAGATCGTGGACGGTGTGGGATAAAAGTCCTGTACCTGCTCTGGCATATACCCCAGATCTCTTAAGTATTCTGCCAATTCCACCGCTTCTTTCAACGTAGAGCCCGGATGGGAAGATATGAGATAGGGAACCACAAACTGCTTTTTGCCATACATACCATTGATCTTTTGATACCGCTGTAAAAATCTCTCATAGACTGCCTTTTGCGGCTTTCCCATCCGGGTAAGCACCGCATCGGACACATGCTCCGGTGCCACACGCAGCTGACCACTGATATGATATTCGCACAGTTCCTTGAAAAACAAATCATCCGGATCTGCTACCAGATAATCATAGCGTATCCCGGAACGGACAAATACCTTTTTCACCCCCGGCAGGTTCCTTAATTTCCGCAAAAGCTCCAGATAATCACGATGATCGATCTTTAGATTGGGACATGGCTTGGGATAGAGACATTGCTTGTTGGTACACACACCAAATTTCTCCTGTTTCTCACAGGCACGATGTCTGAAATTGGCAGTGGGACCACCCACATCATGGATATACCCTTTGAAGTCCGAATCCGATAACATCTCCTTTGCCTCCTGTATGATGGAAGCATGACTCCGAACTTGTACCACCCGCCCCTGATGAAAGGTCAGGGCACAAAAACTACACCCGCCATAACATCCTCTGTTACTGGTGAGGCTGAATTTGATCTCCTTTAATGCCGGAACTCCTCCCGCCGCTTCATAGCTGGGATGATAGGCGCGCGTATAAGGTAATGCATAAATATCATCCATCTCTAACTCGTTTAGCGGTCTGGCAGGCGGATTTTGGACAATATACAAATGATCATTATAAGGTTCTACCAATCGTTTGGCCGTAACGGAATCCGTATTACAATACTGGGTATAAAAACTTTCGGCATATTTGCGTTTATCCCTGCGAATCTCATCAAAAGAGGGCAGCATTTCTGCATCATACACCGAATCCAGATTCTTCGCCCGGTAAACCGTGCCCTCGATAAACGTAATATCCTCCACAGCAATACCACTATCCAGTGCTTCCGCAATGGCAACCACGGACAACTCTCCCATTCCATAGGATAAGATATTTGCCTGGGAATCCACCAGTATCGAATGTTTCAAAGTATCCGACCAATAATCATAATGTGCCAGTCTGCGCAAACTTGCCTCGATACCGCCGATAATGATAGGCACCTGTTTATATACCTTGCGGATCAGATTACAATATACGATGGTTGCATAATCGGGCCGTTTCCCCGTCAGACCACCCGGCGTATATGCATCGGTGCTGCGCCGCTTCCTTGCCACCGTATAATGATTTACCATGGAATCCATATTTCCTGCCGACACCAGAAACCCCAGCCTCGGTCTGCCAAAAACCTGTATACTTTCCTCTTTCTTCCAATCCGGCTGTGCAATAAATCCCACACGGAATCCATGCGCCTCCAATATCCGGGTGATGATGGAAGCGCCAAACGAAGGATGATCCACATAGGCATCCCCACATACATACACGAAATCTACTTCACTCCATCCTCTTTCATTCATGTCCTCTTTACTAATTGGTAAAAATTCTTTCATACACGCACCTTGCATCCTTTGTTTTTTTCTTATATAATCCTTTCGACACTGTATATGCGAGAAAGGACTACGTATGAGAAAATTAATCTTTTTTGATATTGACGGTACTCTTGTAACGGAAAACGGAGGAAAACGTATCATCCCGGATAGTACACGACGCGCAGTCAAAGCACTCCAGCAAGCCGGTCACCTGTGTTTTATCAACTCCGGACGGTCTCTTAGCGAGATGGACCAATCCATCAAATCGCTACACATGGACGGTCTGGTCTGTGGCTGCGGCACGCATATCCTCTATCGCGAGGAGACATTGTTTTCCCACACCATCCCCTTTGCACTGGGCAACCGTATCCTGCAGGATCTGGAATCCTGTCATCTGGAATGGCTGTTGGAGGGAAGTCATACTTTATATTACAGTACAGAACCATACACCACCCATATCGGTGATTTTCAGGAGGAACATCGAGCTGTTTTTTCTCTGGCATTTGATACGGTCTCTCCATCCTGTGCCAAAGATCTGGTCTTTGATAAATTCTGTGTCTGCCTAAAACCCGACAGTGATATGTCCCGTTTTATGGACATATATAAAGACGATCTGGATTTCATTGACCGGGGAAATAGTTTTTATGAAGTAGTCCCTCTAGGATGTTCCAAAGCAAGTGGTATTGCTTTTTTAATGGAGTATTTTGATATTCCAAAGAAAGATACCATCGCCATCGGCGATAGCACAAACGACCTGCCTATGTTAGAATATGCTGCCACCAGCATTGCCATGGGAGGCAGTCCAAAAATAGTCTGCAACGCTTCCTCTTTCGTAACCGATGACATTTTGTCCGATGGACTTTATAATGCCTTCCGGCATTTGAATCTTATCTGATGGCACATCAGATGCCAAACTATCAGATCCCGTTTTTCAATGGAGGATATAATTTTTCTAATACTGCTTTGTAAACCATCACCAGATAGGCATCCACAAAGCAGTATTTATTTTTCATAAATTCCACTAATTTGTAGAGAAAACATATCCCCACCAGTGCCAGGCTAATGCAGGTCACATAATAATCTAATTCCAATCCGATCAAAATAAAGTTTGCGATCACATAAAAAAGAATGACAGACGCAAAACGACGACCAATCTGGAATGCCTGATACATGGTCTCCATCAAACGCTCTGCCCGCTCCTTTAGATTCTCCTGGTTTTCCTGCCGCAAAATCTGGTACATTTTCTGATATACCGGTTTATTCTCATACGATATCATATTCTGATTCTGTCCCACCAATTCTTCCTTACACATTTTGACATATTTCGCATATTCCTGCTCGCCAAACGCTTTTTTCAAACACTTATGAAACACATTATTCATACTTATCCCCTCATCTACGAATCTATTTGTAATACTATTATTGTATGATTGATCGAATAGAATGGTGTCGTATCTTTCCGTAAAATTATTCTTCTATGCTAAAACGGTAAACTGTCGTGGATTCATATTCCACGCCCGCCTGCAAAACAGGTGCCGGAAACTGTTCCTGGTTGATTCCATTTGGAAAATTCTGGGATTCAAAACAGGCCCCTCCATAATTCCCATAGGTGACACCCTCTTTTCCTCCTGCTTCTACTAATTCTTTCGCAATATAAAACTGGACTCCCGGCATATCGGTATACACTTCCAACACACGGCCATTCCTCGGATCACGAATGGCAGCCGCTTTGATCACCTCTCCCGGCTGATGCTCCTTCAGTACATAATTGTGGTCATACCCACTCAAGGTCCCTGCCTCTGGATCATCTGCCCCAATGTGGTCCCCGATCGGATGAAAGTCTGTGAAATCCATCATTGTCCCCGCCACCGGCACAAATTCTCCCGTTGGAAGTCTCTTGTCACCAATGGGATTGTACTGGTCCGCCGCAATCTTAACTTCCTGCTTCAATACATTTTCACCGGCGTGACCACCCGGTCCAATATTAAAATAACTGTGGTTCGTCAGGTTAAGCACGGTATCTTCATCACAGATTGCCTGATATTCTATCATCAGTTCATTGGCATCATTCCAGGTATAAGTGATCGTCAGGGACAGGTTGCCCGGAAATCCCTGCTCACCATCCGGACTAAGTCTGGAAAAGGCAATGCTATCTGAAATCTCCCCCGGTATACACTCCACCTGATACATACAATGGTTATACCGCTTATATCCACCATGCAGACAATTCGTATCATCATTTTGGTCTAAGGTATATGTTTTCCCATTTAACACAAATTTACCATCCGAAATACGATTCGCACAGCGGCCCACCGGAGCACCAAAACTTGGTACATTCACTTCATATCCGGCTACCGTGTCGTAGCCTAAGACAACATCTTCCAGTTTTCCCTCTTTATCTGTGACCATGATACTCTGAACTACGGCTCCCAGATCCAAAAATGCCACTTTCATACCATTATGATTTGTCAAAATATACCGGGTAACCTGATCTCCCGATTTTGTAACACCAAATTCCTCTGTCTCAATACTCATATTCATCCCCATTTCTGCGCTATTTTCAGCGACTAAAATAGTGTTATCACACTACTCCCGTTCCGAAAAGTTTATGTACCATACATTTGGAGATAGTATAGCAAATCCCCTATGGATTCGCAAGCACTACCACAGTTCGGATACCATAATTTTGAAACAAGGTAACCATCTCTTCTGTGATCCTCTCCCCACTGACAGCGATGGGCACTGCCGGAGGACAGGCAACACTTTGGGCAGCACATATCCGGCCCACCGCATCCTCCACCGGAACGGTTTCACTGGCATGAAACACAGCTTCCCGTATGCTGCATACCCTCTCTGCCATCCCAGCAGACACCGCCGGATATACCACCGGATTTCGATGCATACGCAAAGCCGTATGCTCTCCCCATCTCCGAATCCTGGCATGATCCATGGCTGTATTTTCCACCGTCAGCATACACACCACAAATTGATGATCTGCGTATTCACATTCTATCGCATACTCCCGCATTTCCTGAGCGGTTTCTTCCCCATCGTACCCCGCGCCGGCTGCATCTATCACGATTTTTAATGGCTCTGTATCCATCACCGGAATCTGATATGACCGGAGTATCTCTTTCAACTGTCCCACTTTACGTACAGTATCAAGTAATTTCTCCCGATATTTCTCCGACAGATATCGATTGCATAGATCCAGAGACTGTAGGATCAGGTACGACGGACTGGTAGAACCAAAAACCGCCATTGCCTTTTTCGCATATGCCACATATGCCTCCTGCCAGGAGGAAGCCACATGCAGATAGGCACCTCCGGTCAATACCGGTAAAGTCTTGTGTGCCGAGTCACAACACATAGCCGCCCCTAATTGCATAGGATGAACCGATGGTTCTAAGAATCTCAGATAAGCACCATGGGCATTATCCACCACTAATGGGAGATCATATTCCCGGCAAACCGCAGACAATCCCCCCACATCCACAATATTTCCCAAATAATCCGGAGATGTGACATATACACCGATGGGCAGGGTCTCACACCGCTTTAGACTTTGCCGCAACTGTTCCGGTGTCGGTTTGCTGGCAAGAAGATGACCACTTGCAGGATTGGTAAGAAATTCCAGCTCCAAATCCAACAATCCACAGGCATCCACCATGGAACGATGTACATTTCTCGCCGCCAAAATATATTTTCTGCCCGTTCCGGTACTCCCCTGCACCAGCGCAGTCAGCATCGCCTTGATACACAGCGAAGATCCCTCGGTGGAATAAAACGTTCTCCCTGCACCAAACAACTGCGCTGCATTGTCCTGACTGGCACCAAGGATTCCCTCTGCCTGATGTAACACATCCGCTCCAGATATTTCCGTAATGTCTCTGGCCTCACACCCCAGAAAAGATCGACCCTTATGTCCCGGCATATGTAGTCTCGACATATTCTTCCGGCTATATTCAGTCACAAAATCATATACTGGTGTCTCCATCCTGCTTCCTATCCTCATTTCTTTTCTTCTCTCTCTTATTAAAAGCGGCCGCCTCATCAAAGCCTTTACGTGTCTTTTTTTTCCAGTCGCCCCGCTTGGTATTCTCTCTGGACTGAAACATACTGCACAGCCAAAACACCAGATATAACAGCAACGGTACCATCACCGTTGCCACCAGTGATGCCAGAAACATGGTTCCCGTAACCTGCTTCACAAAAATGGCGCAAAACAAAGTCACCAGGTAAAGTCCCACGATAACCACCACTGCCAATATTGCTAACATTCGTTTGAGTTTATTCATACTAATCCCCATTCCTTTTATTGTCTGCTATTCTGCCTCATCATGAATCTTTCTGAAATATTCCTGTATCTGCCTCTCATATCCCTGCTCCGATGGCACATAGAACTGCCTGCCCACCAATTCATCCGGCAAATACTGCTGCTTGACATAATGGTTCGGAAAATTATGTGCATAGAGATATCCCGTCCCCCGCCCCAGTTTCCCGGCACTGCCATAGTGGGCATCCTGTAAGTGTGCGGGAATCCCGGAGATCCGTTCCTGTTGTACCACCTGCATTGCCTCACTGATGGCATTCACCGCAGAATTGCTCTTTGGAGCACTTGCCACATAGGTGGCTGCCTGGGATAAGATAATCTGCGCTTCCGGCATACCAATCCGCTCCACAGCCTGCGCTGCACTCACCGCCACCACCAATGCCTGTGGATCTGCATTTGACACATCTTCCGCTGCACAAATCATAATACGTCTGGCAATAAACTTGATATCCTCTCCGGCGTTTAACATCCGTGCCAGATAATAGACCGCGGCATCCGGATCAGACCCCCGCATGCTCTTGATAAAAGCTGATATGGTATCATAGTGATTATCCCCGGTCTTATCATAGCGCACGGCACGTTTCTGAATACACTCCTGCGCCACATCCATCGTAATGTGAATCACCTGGTCTGCCCCACGTTCTGTCGTCAGGACTGCCAGTTCAATGGCATTTAAGGCAGCTCTGGCATCTCCATCCGCCATATCCGCCAAAAACTCCAATGCATCTTCCTCTACTTGTGCACCATAGGAACCCAGGCCTTTCTCCGTATCCTCCACCGCACGGCGTAACAATTCTTTGATATCTTGTGTTGTCAGAGAATGTAACTCAAAGATAATGGAACGGGATAACAGAGCACCGTTCACCTCAAAATACGGATTTTCCGTGGTGGCACCAATCAGAATAATGGTTCCATCCTCCACAAACGGCAGCAAATAGTCCTGCTGTCCTTTATTGAAACGGTGTATCTCATCTACAAACAATATCGTCCGCTTCTGATACATCCCTGCATTGTCCTGTGCCTGCTTCACCACTGCTTCCATATCCTTTTTGCCGGCAGAGGTGGCATTGATCTGCAAAAACTCCGCACTGGTGGTATGGGCAATCACCTTCGCCAGAGTCGTCTTCCCTGTCCCCGGCGGTCCATAAAAGATAATCGAACTGATCTTGTCCGCCTTGATCGCCCGGTATAATAATTTATCCTTCCCGATGATATGCTCCTGTCCCACCACCTCTTCTAACGTGGTGGGCCGCAATCTGGATGCCAGAGGAGACTCCTGCTCCTTCGTCTGCTCTCTCATATACTCAAATAAATCCATGCTATCCTCATTTCTATTCCTCGTACAACAACACTTCCCCGTCCGCCACTGCAAAGGCGATCATCTCATCTAACCCCTGTATCACAGCTTGTCCTGCCGTCGCCTCCGTGATCTGTTTCACGAGCTGGTCACATTCCTCTACTGCCACTGCCAGTATCATCGTCACATTTTCCGCATATTGGGTATCAATCACTGCAATCCCGGACTGTGCCACAAGATACTGTAGTTTACCGATACCATTATAATCTGTATGTATCACCAGTTTATAACCTTTGATTTTTTCCAAAACCTGGCTGGCAGCCAGTCCTGCCTTCGCCGCCTGGGTATATGCCCTCACCAGACCACCTGTCCCCAACAGGGTCCCGCCAAAGTACCGCGTCACGATCACCAGCACGTCATGTATCCCTTCCCCCTGCAACACCTCCAGTATCGGTCTGCCTGCCGTACCACTCGGTTCTCCATCATCGGTACATCGGGTGATCTCCCCATATTCCCCCAGAATATAGGCATAGCAATTATGTCTCGCATCCCAATATCGTTTTTTCGTCTCCTCGATGATCTGTACCGTTTCCTCTTCCGTTTTCACCGGAAACACCTGACCGATAAAACGAGATTTTTTCTCGATAATTTCGTCCTCGCCACCCCGATGAATAAATTTCAAATGATCTGCCATATCTTGCCTCTTTCAAACTTTCTTATTTTTATCCCGGGAAACATCTCCACGCCACATATGATACATCTGTGCGCCAACGGTAATCAACGCACTGATCACCAATAACCCATAAAAGTTGGCACCACGGCTCAACAGCATTGCGGAAAATGCATCCTTTCTTCCCACAAACGGCTGGAATAACACGACAAAAAAGCTTTCATTGACACCCACACCGCCCGGAAATGGTAAAATATCAATACATACCGATACAAAACTCTGCAGGATGATGATGTCTGGCATCCCGGCACCGGTTACCCCCAGTGCACAGACCACAAACCACGCTACCATAAAATACGATAAACGCTGTAGCAGTGTTATGACCAATACGATCCCCGCAGTGCCCAGATGCGTCCTCATATAGACCGCACCCTCCTGATAGGATTCCAAGAGCACATCCAGCTTCCGCAATGCGCGCTCTTTGCGTCTGACAATCCGTAGCTTATGCAAAAGCCAGGTGACCAGCCGGACTATCCATCTCGCCCCGTTTTTTGAAAAGACAATGACGGCGTACAGTACAATTGATACCGCATTCACCAGTATCCCCAGCCAGAACAACCACTGATACTTTCCCAGAGCCTGTACCAGAAAATCGTGCTTCCATAGCAAAACGCCGCCTTCCATGATCAGCAATGCGACTTTATAAATGATGGTCCAAAACAAAAGTGCTACCGTGGAAATTCCCATATTGATTCCATCCATATTCATATATAACACCTGCATCGGCTGTCCTCCGCTGGCAGATGGGGTAATGGCATTAAATAGAAACCCGATGAAGGAATACTTCAGCGATGGCAGTAATTTCATACGCATCCCCAGAGAACGCAGGATCACCACCAAGGACACCGACTGCAACACCAGATATAAGATGGCAGCGATCATAGCAAACCCCATCTGTCTCTGGTCCGTCTCCCAAAGTTTATCGGCGATCGCCGGCAGATCCTGATCCTTTAAAAGGACATAGAAAGTTGCCACGAACAACACTATCATAAAAGCAATATTCCAAATATATTTCTTACTTTTTTGCATACTACTCTCCATCCAAGCAAACTTTTCTTTAGTATGTACCAAACTTTCTCATTTCAACACAAAACGTCTGGGTGCCAGCTTCCATGCTGCCATATAAGCCACCATCAGGGCAAACACCATCAAGGCAAGCACCGCCCCTGTAAAATATGTCGGTAAAGTATCAATCTGCATACATTCGTAAGATGCAATATATATGATCGCCGAACAGAATTTATAACCTACGCCTATCTCCGCACCTGCTTCTGTATACGGTTGAAAAATATAATACATACACAGATATACCACGGAATAAAAGATCGTCAGCAGGATCACACAGGCAATGATGGCAAGTATCTGTACCCAATGCCCCGCCTGTCTCATCAACAACATATCCACCAGCAAACCAATACTAAAGACCGCCATCAACGGTAATTCATTGCGAATCATATAGCGCAGACGTATACGGAAATTGATCAAAATAGACTGTGAGGTCCGGTAATACCCATATTTTAATAATGATTTATCACAGTTATAAAACATTGCTTTGGTCAAAGCCTTGCCGGATGAGGCACAGTACATACCAAACACCAGAATTGGCAGCATACGCTGTACCATATCCCATGCAGTAACCATATATTTGTCAAACACATCTGCAGGATACCATAATTGCATGGCTATCAATACAGCCGCCACGATGCCCAGCACGATCCCTACGATCACCGATTTGATTTTGGTAGATCTGGACACCAGTTTCTTATGACGGTGAAAAAAAATGGCATTGAGATATTCATATCCCTCTTTCTCTTCAAAGAGATGCGCATGTGCCTGTTCCGCTGCGTCTTCTGTGATCTGATCTGCAGACGTTTCCGCAAGCGATGTCTGCAACATCTTCATACTGGCTTCCATCGCTGATTTGTGGGAAACCCGCTTCGCCACCAGACAGTAACGGGGATACCGCTTTAGATATAACAATGCCAGGATTCCAGTCGCACACACCACAAGCACCAACGGCCATGCCAAAAGCCATCTCCATAAGACAATATAATGAAACTGTCTTAAGAGGACCGGCAGACCAAATGCCAGTACCAGCAAAAGCATATTGCATACCGTCAGCACTCTGTCTAACCCTTTGCAATACTCCTCCAAAGGAATCCCAAAATAGTCGTTTATCTTAAGCGTAAACGCCTCCCCAATGGAACGGAATGCCTGATAAAATAACATCAACCGCAATACTAACACCGGTGAATTTCCACACCCACCAGCCAAAAAAGCCAACATAGCGATACTATAGAAAACAAATTGGCTCAGATGCTGAATTAACATTTTGCTGCGAAAATGAAGTCCCGGATCCATATGCAGCTGATTTAACAGCAGATCATCGGATTCCTCCGATACAAAGATCTGACTACTGCCTCTGGAACCCCAGAAACAATTTAATACAATAAAACCCCAGATCATCTGGTCTGTTAGTGGGACACCGCCAAACTGATTTAACAATGCCGCCGGTAATGCCAGAAATAGTCCAAAATAT
>JAUNIU010000195.1 GCA_030523265.1 Eubacteriales bacterium
TATTCTGCATTTGCACCGGTGGATTCTGCGTTGCCACCGGATCATTCGTCACCGTTCCTGTATGCATATTCCGGTATACCACAGGTGTATGTGTATAGATTTTTTTCTCATGATAATAAACCACGCAGGTATCTGCCAGCAGATCATGGATACCCCGCTTTTCTTTGTCGATCAGGATCATCAGATAACCGATCCCGATGATCACACCGGAGAGAAATTTCCCCACCGTCTCCCGGTATGCCACTTCAAAGAAAGTCATTCTCCGGTCTTCGGTGCTAACCACCCGCAGCTGTAATGCCCGTTTGCCCAGGGTTGCTCCGGTATAATATGTAAGCAGAATAAAATACGCCACGGTAAGTATATATAATACAATATCTGCAATGGAATATTTAAAAATAAAATCCCGGACCAGCAGGTTGTTTGGATGTGCAAAAGCTGAGATCCAGACCGGAACCCGCACCACCAACAAGAGGACCCCCACAATCAGCCAGTCTAAAAGGTATGCTGCCAGACGCACGAAAAATCCGGCATATACCCGATTATCCGTTTTAGTCTGCATAGTACTTTAATACTCCTTTTCCTTTATTTTCCACAATCTCCACTGCTAACTCGGTATCCGTTTTCGGACGGACATCATCCACTGCGCTAAACAGAGACTGCATCATTGTGCTTGAATTTTTAGGCTCATAAAATTTGATATCAGAGCTGACAGATAACGCTTTTGTCATCTCTGCCTTTTCCTCCTCCAGAGAACCGATCCCGTCGATCAAATTGTGATCCAATGCCTGCTGTGCAGAATAGATACGTCCATCGGCAATAGGCTTCACCGTATCGGCACTCATATTGCGTCCATTCGCCACGATTCCCACGAATTGGTCATAAGCCTCATCCACCAGAGATTGTAAGATCTCCTGTTGCTCCTCCGTCAGATCCAGTCCGCCGGAACCCATCGCCTTATTCGCGCCGCTGGTGATGTCGATCTCCTTGATCCCCAGTTTATCATAAAGCTGCTTATAATTGGTCAGGGAAATGATGACACCGATAGAGCCTGTCCAGCAATTACGGTTTGCGTAGATCTGATCCGCTGCCATGGAGATATAATATCCACCGGAACAAGCCTGTGATGCAAAATATGCCCAGATCGGACGTCCGGTCTGTTCTTTGTATTCCATCAGCTTGAGATACATCTCATCGCTTTCATAAACAGTTCCTCCCGGACTATCCACATACAGCAGAATGCCCTTATTGAGATCGCTTTTTTCCATTTTATCAATATAGTCCAGATACAAATCATGATTATATTCTGAGGAACTACTGCTCCAGGCACTGGAGGACGTACTTGGAGCAATCTCCCCCACAATGTTGATTACACCGATAAATTCCTCCGTTGGCAGAGTTACTTTGCTCTGCGTAGACATCAGACTTTCCATAAAACTGCTGCCGGCCTGTTCCTCTGCATCTGTAAACTTTCCTTTGACCACATTGGACAGAACACCCGTCACTCCCACAGCGATGATCACTGCTCCTGTCACGAGGATACCCACTAATTGTTTTGTTTTCATTGTAGTATTCCTTTCTCTTATCCTTTTTATTCTAAAATTGTCCATGATACAAAAATATCATGGACAATTTTTTTATCGAATAGGAAGTTCCACCTATTTGATAAAAACGCTCCGCAGGATGCGCATTTTGTTCTAACGATATGAATCCAAGATTATTCATATCCGACCTTCTGACCATTTTTCTTTATGTAACCAGTGATCTTACCTGCTTTATAATCTTTCTTCTTGCGGGAATCCGGAATCGCAGGATCCGTAGGATCATAAGTAATTCCATAGCTGGACTTGATGGTGGCTGGCTTGCCCAACGGACCCGGCTTGGAACTCTTGCCCACGACGATCTTCACTGGCGTACCAGTCGGCATATAGTCATAGATCCATTTCGCATCTGCCACGGTCATGCGGATACAACCAGCGGATGCCGGAGTTCCCAGACGATTATAGGTAGAATAACTCAACGCTGTATGAGACTGAGAGTGTACTGCAATAGCATGGAAATATACATTCCCTACGATATGGGTACACCATCTCGCATATACCACACTGCCATCCGGCTCGTGCATTGGCTTCAAAGAATAACGCACTGCTGTGCCATTTGAGCAGACGGAATAATTACCAATCGGTGTAAAGGAGGACTGTAAGTTCAAACTGCCCGCACCTGCGTTTGTGCTGACATCACGTCCTACCGATACCGCACAACTCTTCACCGGAATATCATATTTCTTGGTATCTTCATTATACATATAGACTGTTACCACACCGGCAGCCCGGTTGACCTCAATCGTATAGCGGCCACTGCCTTTTTTCAGTTTCAACACTTTCGTTAAATCTGTCTGCTTCTCATTATTCACATAATAGAATTTGTATCTTTTGCCATTATATTTCTCATAATGCCAACCCTGCTTGCCGAGATTTTTCTTACCGATCTTGTAGTTCTTCTGCGCCAGCGTGACTTTCTTACCCCAATTCGTATAGCCGTAAGCCGTCACTATATATTTGCCGGTGGCTTCACTCGGAATCGTAGCGACAAATTTCTTTTTCTTATTCTTAGATGTGGCACGATAGGTCCCCAGATTCTTCTTGGCATTGCGCTTTTTAATGACATATTCTACTTTTTTAATATTGCCTGGAATATAGGCCCCGGTCAAAGTCATCTGGCTGGTGGCATTATTCTTGATCTTGATGTCAAAAGAACCTGCGATCACCTGCTCATCTGCTTCTGCTGTAGTTCCCAGCTCCTGCATCACGCCATCTGTATCTGTGATTACAGCTTTCACCGTATATAACTTTAGTTTATAATTTAAGCTCTTTAATTTTACTTTAGCAATATATTTCTTGCCGGATTTCTTCGCAGTTACTTTATATACTTTTTTATTACTGCTGTTATAAAACTGGAACGAAACAGATTTGACACTAACCACATTCTGTAAACCCTTTAACTCCATCTGAAAGGATTTCTTTTTTTCCAGAGCTGCCGTCTTTTTCTCTGTAAAAGAGGTGCAAGTCGGAGCAATCTCATATGTGGTGGCAGCAATGGTCCTGCCGGAAGTCCAGTTCCCATTGTTCAGTACCAGCTTCGCATTCCATGTGCCATAGGCTTTCCCTGCCTTGGTGACGTCCACTGACCACTTCAGGCTTTTGCCAGCCAGTGACTGTGCCGAACCAATTAACTTAGCAGTGGATTCTGCTTTTCCCTGCTGCCACACATAAACCGATACCTTATTCCCACTGCCTGGTGCGATCACACCGCCTGCTGCTTCCCGTGAATCCATACTTACCGTACGCTTTGCACTACCGGTATTATCACTGAATGCCAGTGCGATCTTACTCTGATGGATGGAAAAATCACACACACCCGCCTTGATGGTCTGACTTCCCACCGTCACATACACTGCATAACTGGTATAGTCATATTTTAAGTCCTGTAACGAAACCGCACCGCTATATGTGCCATTCTTTACATTTTCCTCTGTCAACGTAATCTGCTGAGACCATACAGTCTTTTTATTATCGGAACGGTCTACCCGCACTGTCATCGTGGTGTCTGTGGCCAGATCCAGCCCCCCTACGACATATGTGCTCGTCCCTGCACTACGGTTCGTTGTGACAGAAGCTGTAATCCCGGCGGCCTGCGCCACGATCCCATACACCCCTGCTGTCAATAAACACAATAGTGTCAACAACATAATGTGCCTCAATGTTTGAAATTTTGTTTTCACACTATCCCTCCAATTCCCTTACTTTCAAAAATTATTGTGTCTTAATGAACTATTGTATCATGATTTTTGATTGTCAGCAAGGGATCCGCTGGTGGCAGTTATCACAAAAATTTCGTGAATTTTAGCCTTTTTTCGTGAATTTTTATTTTATACCTGCTGCAAACAGCCACTACTCAATACACACATACAGCTTCAGACGCACCGGATACATATTGATCGGTGTATCCACATCGAGGAAAATTGTATTTTCTTCCGTATCATTTCCTTCCTCTGCCAGATTACCACACGCTGGGGAGGACAATGCACCGTCAGGCGTAATGTCTACACTGCTATCATGGTACCCCAGATCTCTCCAGGTCTTTCCCGCATCCTCTTTTTGGTAATCCTGGCACTGGGCTAATACGGTACATGCCAGATACAGCTTTCCTTCTAACACACAGTAATCACCCTTTTGGATCTCGTATTCCCCTAGCGCATACGCATTGTCACTACAGTAATCGGCCAGCGCGTGATACACCGTGGTATCCAGTTTATCGTTATCCACATATGGTTCCTGGCTCAGGGAAGGGATTCCCACAGAAATATCTTCCGGCAACGTGATTTCCGGTTTTTCTCCCATAAAACTCTCACCTGACACCACATAGTAATTCTCATAGGCAGGCGGATTGATACGGTCAAATACCCCGCACAAAGCCAGTATTACCAAGATTACAGCCACCACCCCACATCCGATCGACACCTGCATGATCTTTCTGCGGCGCATCTTCTGTCGAAACGCTCTGCGCCGCTCCAGTTCTTCCTCATCCGCCAGGTCCGCTTTGTCAATCACGGACCATGCCAGCTTCTCCTGATTCGGCAATGGCATTGACACATTGGAATGAATGGCACTAATCTGCAATAAGTCCTGTGTATCTGCCTGATCTAATAAATCGCTGATCTGCCTCTCCTGCTCTGTCTGTTTGTTCTTCCGCTGGTTTCCCTTTGGCTTCCAACCTTTGTTTTG
>JAUNIU010000196.1 GCA_030523265.1 Eubacteriales bacterium
TTCTTCATTATGATACATATAGGCAGTGTCAATCAGCCTCACTCCACGCTTTAACGCCTCGGAAACAGACTTTACGCAGGTATCATCCTCAAGACTGTAGGTTCCGATTCCATTGAGAGGAATCTCATATCCGCTGTTTAGTGTAACAGTCTTTTTTTCAAAATCAAAAGAGCGATTGCCTGTTTTCCCCTCATCTGTCTGGGCAGTAAATGGCTCGATTCCCACCTCAGAAAGCCACTCCGCGATTTCCTTTTCCGAAGTGCCAGCTGCAAAACGTTTCCCATCTTTCCATTCTGCACTGCTGTCCACAAGGGAATGAAGATTTTTATCACTGGAACCGATTCCGCTGCTGTGGGAAGTGCAGAACGGCACAATCGTTTTTCCCTTAAACTCATAACTATCTAAAAAGGTACTGATGATCCGTGGAGCCTGCCCCCACCAGATGGGATATGCTAACACCACTGTCTGATACCGTTCCATATTTTCCACTTTCCCCGAAATAGCAGGTCTGGCAGAGGAGTCGTCCTGCTCTTTATTGGCTCTGGAGTCCGACATATTATAGTCCAAATCCTCACTGGAGTATGGGTTTTCTGCCTTGATTTCATACAAATCCGCATTCAGATATTCTGCCGCATATTCCGCAAGGGGCTTTGTCGTGCCAGTGCAGGAAAAATAAGCAACTAAAATATCTGTATTTTCTTTTGACTGACTATCCTTTTTCACAGTATCTTCCTCCGTTTTTCTTGTAGCACTGCTGCCTGCATCTGTCTGTCCCTGCTGGTTCTCATTGCCACATGCCGTCATACATAGCAAAATAGCAAACAGCATAACAATGCTTAATATTCTTTTCACCTTTCCACACATCCTTTCTTTACATGGCTGCACCGTCTGCTTACGATTTTAACTTATGCAACACGTAGGCCATATTGATGCCGAGGTTCTTCATCGTCTGCAATCCTTCCTCATCCTTACTGACATCTCCGGGCATCTGTCCGTAAACCATGTTCCAATAGGTAGAACCAACCACAATCATCTCCTGGTTCAAAAAGAAATGATTCATGGCATCAAGGGCAGGCATGGCACCGCCACGTCTAAGTGCTGCTACAGAAGCCCCCACTTTATATTTCATGTCCAGATTTCCACGGTTCATATCACACACAACAGCAGCCCGTTCCAGAAATGCCTGCATACCCGCTGATATATTGGCAGAATAAACAGGGGAACCAAGTAAAACTCCATCTGCTTCCATCATCTTGTCAAAGGTTTCCCGGAAAATATCCTTTCTGTGGACACAGTTTTTCTGTTCACCACAAGCCCAGCACGCTTTACACGGTTCAATGACCTGGCCCGCAAACTGTACCAGTTCCGTCTCAATTCCCTGTTTATTTAATTCCTCAAATACCTGATTCATGATAATGGCAGTATTTCCATCTTTTCTGGCACTGCCATTGATTCCTAATACTTTCATGACATGTCCTCCATTCAACACATTTTTTCCAAACACATCCGATAAATTTTTTCTACATCCTCCGGCACCAGATTTACAGGTCCCGTAATAACTCCTCCCATGCACGCATGTTCTGCCATATCCTTAAAATGCGTATCATCAATATCCAACTCAGATAAGGTTTCCTTTAATCCCAATGTTTTGAAACAGAAATCAGATACTGCCGTTATCGCTTTTTTCGCTCCGTCCATCACCTCAAGCCCTTCTTCCACTCCAAACACCTTTGTGCCAAGACGGTAAATCGCAGGCGCTGTATTTTCATTCAAGATATAGGTCAGCCAGCGTGGTGTCAAAATAGCAAGGCCATGTCCGTGCGTGATGTCATAGTAAGCGGAAAGTTCATGCTCCATCGCATGGCAGGCACATCCATGAACCGTTCCTGCATCCAGTATGGAATTCAGTGCCATCGAAGATGCCCACATCAAATTTGCCCTGGCCTCATAGTTCTCCGGCTCTTTCATGGCAACCGGCGTCCATTTTACCACAGAACGCATTACTGCCTCCTGAAGCTCCAGCACCATGTCGAAGGTGGCGTCTCCGGCAAGATAATAGTTATCCAGCACATGGTTGAAAATATCAAAAGCACCACATGCCGTCTGATAGGTTGGCAGAGAATAACTGTACTCCGGATTTTCAAACGCTACTTTTGGAATGAGGGCATTTCCACCCAATCCGATTTTTTCATTCGTGTCCATATTGGAGATAACAGCCCATGCGTCCATCTCCGATCCAGTCGCCGCATTGGTAAGCACTACAACTACCGGAAGTGCCTGCATGACCCATGTACCACCTGATACCAGCGGCCACACATCCCCATCTTCTGCAAGGGCAGCCGCAGCCACTCCTTTCGCACAATCAATCGTTGAGCCGCCACCCACAGCAAGAATAACGTCAATATTTTCTTTTTTACAGATTGCCGCACCTTTATTCGCAGTAGAATGTCTCGGATTTGGCTCAACTCCGGCGAGTTCAAAAACCTTAATGCCATTTTCTTTCATAAGCTCTGTTACTGTATCATACAGCCCATTTTTCTTGATAGAGCCACCGCCATAAACCAAAAGCACCTTGTTCCCGAATTTCAATAATTCCTCCGGCAAATGCTCCATCTGGTTTTTTCCAAAATACACCTTATCCGGGTTGTGAAAAATAAAATCATTCATGTTCTTTTCCTCCATATAATTTATTATAATTTGTTATTTCTCCCTGACTTACTTTGCGAATTTCCTTTGCCGGAACACCCCCGACAACCGTAAATTCCTCTACATCTGTAGTAACGACTGCCCCTGCCCCTACCACAGCCCACCTGCCTATCGTAACTCCCGGCAGAATTGTGGCATTGGAGCCAATCCACACATGGTTCTCTATTACAATCGGTGCATAATGATTTTCCCTGCTGTTCAAGGGACTCAAATCGTGGTTAATGGTCGCCAGCACCACATTGTGTCCAATCAGGGAACCGTCCCCGATGGTAATCCCTCCCTGATCCTGAAAATGACAGCCGGAATTGATAAACACATCTCTGCCTATGGTAATGTTCTTGCCAAAATCAGTATAAAATGGCGGGAACATCCGAAAACTGCCATCCACATTTTTTCCTGTCAGCCTGCCCATAATCTCACGAATTTCTTCCGGTGTATGGTACTGGTTATTCAGTTCCATACTAATGCGGATCGCCTCCTGAAAAAGAATATTTGCATACGCATCACGCTCTGCATTTTCCCCTGCGTCCTCCTGAAAACCATCAATCACGTCTTTTACTGTCAAATCTTACATCTCCTTTTCCCATTCCCGCAGCGTCCGGACACCTGTCTCATCACCCAACTTTTCCAGACGGCTGACTTCCTCTGCATTCAATTTAATCCGTGCTGCTCCTGCCGCTTCTTCCACCTGGCTTACCTTTGTCACCCCGATGATTGGCAGAGTCCCCTTTGCAACTGCCCATGCTGTGGCAACCTGTGCCGGGCTTGCATCATGTTCTTTCCCAATCCGTTTCAATTCTTCTACTAATCTCTCCAACTTTTTCAGATGCGGATTATAAGAATCTCCACGTCCTGTTCCTTCCGGGAACGGATGCTCCTGATTATATTTTCCGGTTAGTGCTCCCTGTTCCAAAACCATATAAGCGTAAAAAGTAATGCCATTTTTCTTACAGTAATCAAGAATGCCTGCCTGTTCAGAGGAACGGTGCAGAAGGCTGTAATGGTTCTGAACTGCCGAAACCTTAAGCCCCTCCGAATTTAATATCTCATTTACCCGTTTAATCTCAGCCAGATTGTGATTAGATACACCAATCGTCCGAATCTGTCCGCTCTTTGCCAGAGGTATCAGTTTTGGAGTCCATTTTTCCACATCCATAGGATTATGAATCCAGTAAATATCAATCATATCTGCATGAAGTCTCTCCTTGCTCCCATTTAACATTTCCTGCATGGCGTCCGGTGAATCACTGGCAATCTGCGGTGTAAATTTCGTAGAAAGGATGACATCCCCACGGGCAGTCTCTTTGACAAGATTTCCAAGTATTCGCTCCGAAGTTCCTTCCCCATATACAGCCGCAGTATCCCAAAGATTCAGTCCCTTTTCCATCGCCGCCTCAAAAACCGGTTTCAAATCTTCCTCAAATAAATGGTTTCCAAAAACCTGATCCCCACCTGCTGCCCCTACACCCCATGACCAGGCACCAAGTGCAATGTTTGGCATTGTCTTATTTTTTGTCATCATTACATTCCTCCTGTATGTTTTCTCTTTCATTACCGAATGACTTTATTGTTCTTCAGCCACTTTTTTATTCTTTTATCACTGACATCATTAGCCGTCAGCCCTTTTTTTACCTTTGCGCCCTTACAAACTTTTTTGATATTTTTAACGCTTCTTCCTATTCCTGTCCCACCGCTTGTGCAGAATGGAACAATTGTTTTTCCTGACAAATTATGTGATTCCAAAAAGGAATACACTGCCATTGGAGCATCTCCCCACCATAGGGGATAACCGATTACGACAAAGTCATATTTTTTAATGGATTTCACTTTCTTTTTCAGAGCTGGCCTTGCATTTTCATCCTGCTCCTTCTGTGCTGTATCCAGCATTTTGTCATAGTCTGACGGATATTTCTTTTTGGTTTGAATCCGAAACATCGTTCCACCTGATATTTTTTTGATTTTCTTTGCCACTGTCTTTGTTGTTCCTGTCCGAGAAAAATATACGACCAATACCTTTTTCTCCTTTGATTGCTTTGTGGGTTGTTTTACCTCCTTCTTTGT
>JAUNIU010000197.1 GCA_030523265.1 Eubacteriales bacterium
ATGCATATTGCGCATGCTGCTTATAGCAGCATGGCCTTTTCACACAAAAAATCATAAAATTAAAAATTCCGAAACTCAAGTAAAATTGGAGGTAAGAAAATGGCAGACAAAAAAACATACTATTTAACAACCGCGATCGCGTACACTTCCGGCAAGCCGCATATCGGCAACACCTATGAGGCTGTGCTGGCAGACAGCATCGTGCGCTTTAAGAGACTGCAGGGCTACGATGTTCGTTTCCAGACCGGTACCGACGAGCACGGTCAGAAGATTGAACTCAAAGCGGAGGAGGCTGGTGTGACACCGAAGCAGTTCGTGGATGACGTATCCGGACAGATCCGTACCATTTGGGATCTGATGGAAACTTCCTATGATAAATTTATTCGTACCACGGATGATTATCATGAGAAACAGGTGCAGAAGATTTTTAAGAAATTATATGAGCAGGGGGATATCTATAAGGGATTTTATGAGGGAATGTATTGTACGCCTTGCGAATCTTTCTTCACTGCATCCCAGCTGGTAGATGGCAAGTGTCCGGATTGTGGACGGGAATGTCAGCCGGCAAAGGAAGAAGCATATTTCCTGAAACTTAGTAAATATGCAGACCGCCTGGTCGAGCATATCAATACCCATCCGGAATTTATTCAACCGGAATCCCGCAAAAACGAGATGATGAATAACTTCCTGCTTCCGGGATTGCAGGATCTTTGTGTGTCTCGTACTTCTTTCAAATGGGGGGTACCGGTAGATTTTGATCCAGATCATGTAGTATATGTATGGATTGACGCGCTTAGCAACTACATCACGGGTCTTGGCTTTGATTTAGACGGTGATCATACGCCGGAAAATGGCGAGAACTTGTATGAGAAATTCTGGCCGGCAGACTTGCACCTGATCGGCAAGGATATCCTGCGTTTTCATACCATTTATTGGCCAATTATGTTGATGGCACTGGATTTGCCATTGCCAAAACAGGTATTCGGTCATCCATGGTTACTGCAGGATGACGGCAAGATGAGCAAGTCCAAGGGCAATGTCATTTATGCAGATGACCTGGTGGATATCTTTGGTGTGGATGCAGTTCGTTACTTTGTATTGCACGAGATGCCTTTTGAGAACGATGGTGTCATTGGCTGGGAGCTGATGGTAGAGCGTATGAACTCTGATTTGGCAAATGTGCTGGGAAATCTGGTGAATCGTACCATCTCCATGACGAATAAATATCTGGGCGGCGTGGTAGAAGATAAAGGCGAAGCCGAGCCGGTGGATGAGGAGTTAAAGGCGAAGGCGATTCAGACCGCCAAACTGGCGTCCGACAAGATGGATAAATTGCGCGTGGCAGATGCCATTACAGAGATCTTCAGTTTATTTAAGCGTTGCAATAAATATATTGATGAGACCGAGCCGTGGATCTTAGGCAAAGATGAGGCAAAGAAAGATCGTTTATCCACTGTGCTTTATAATTTGGTGGAGGCAATCACCATCGGTGCCAGTCTGCTGGAGGCATTTATGCCAAACACGACAGAAAAAATTCTGGCACAGTTAAATACGCAGAAGCGTGATTTTGAGGATATGGATGTCTTTGGTAAGGTGCCATCCGGTACAAAGGTAACGGAGAAGCCAGAGATCCTGTTTGCACGACTGGATCCAAAGGAAGTTTTGGCAAAAGCCGAGGAAATCAAGCAGAAGCAGATCGCGGAGGCAAAGGCTGAGGCTGGCGAGACGGAAGAAGAGGAAGTGATTGATATCGAGGCAAAAGAGGAGATCACCTTTGATGACTTCATGAAGATGCAGTTCCAGGTGGGAGAGATCATCGCCTGTGAGGAAGTGAAGAAATCAAAGAAACTTCTGTGTTCCCAGGTCAAGATCGGTAGTGAGGTAAAGCAGATCGTATCGGGTATCAAGCAGCATTATAGTGCCGAAGAAATGGTGGGCAAGAAAGTCATGGTATTAGTGAATCTAAAGCCTGCTAAACTGGCGGGTGTGTTATCGGAGGGTATGTTGCTGTGCGCGGAGGATGCAGAAGGGAATCTGGCATTGGTGGTACCGGAGAAGCAGATGCCGGCTGGTGCGGAGATCTGCTAATGTTGAATCTGAAATAGCGATGAAAAGGTGAAGAAAGACGAAAAAAGTGGGACTGTCGCTTTAATTATTTTTCAAGCATTAAAGCGACAGTCCCGAACTTCCACTCACCCCCTATTCAGGCAGCCGTCCTTCATACATAATACTCAGTTCCCTATACACCTGCCCCAGTTTCTTAGCGGCACAGTCCATTTTTTGTTGCCTCAAATAATGCGAATAGAGGTGCTACAATTTAAACTTACTTACTTCTGAATTTAATTGCTTTGCAACATCCATATTGGAATTGGCTTCTTCGCCAATTTTTCCTACACTGTCGGCTAAATATACAGAGGTTTCTGTCACACTTGTAATACCATTTGCACTCTCCTCCACTGCAATGCTGACCGCTGATATCGCTTCCTTTATCTGGTCGATACTATTCTTTACCTGGGTGCTTTCGCTTGCGAAGGACTGCATTATGCTGTTCATATCGCCAACATCATTCCGATAACTTCCACTGGTATCAAGCAGCTTCTCATAACCTCTCATCGCAGTTTCTTCCAAAAATGTAAGCATCATTTCCGCTTTCTTTGCCAACGCATTTACAGCTTCAATAACATCTGTACTAACCCTCTGAATCTGCGTAGCAGTTTCTGCCGAATTGGCTGCAAGCTTTCCAATCTCATCTGCGACAACCGCAAACCCTTTTCCTGCTTCGCCAGCACGGGCCGCCTCAATGCTTGCATTCAACGAAAGCAGATTCGTCTGCTCTGTAATATTGATAATATTTTCTGTAAGAAGGCTGATTTCCTCTACTGCCTTGGACTTTTCAATTTTTTCATTGACGGACACAGCCATCTCCTGTGCCTGACGCTTTGCATCCTTCTGTTCCTCTATTGCCTTTTCATAGATTTCAGCAGCTTTTGCCATGATTTCATCAGAAGAATGCTGTCCGTTGTTAGCATTTCTGGATATCATATCAATGGCATCATATATATTATGGATAGATTCATTAATCTGATTTAAAGAAGTGCTGGTCTGCTCCATGGCGGCACTCATTTCCTCCATAGTAGCGGAAACGTCTGTGATATTTATTTCCTCACTGGATAAACTCTGTACGACATTCTGGCATGACTCTTTTAATTGCTTTGAATCTCCTGCAATATTTAACATAATTCCACGGATATACTCCAGAAGCTTATTGATGTTATCTGCGATAAGTTCCAGCTCATCTCCCTTGGTAATATCAAGCTTCTGTGTTAAATCGCCTTCGTTATGTACCAGATCATAAACTTTTTTATTGACGACCCAAAGCCCCTTTGTGATCTTTCCAACAATCACATTGAATAAAATAATGGCAGCAACCATACAAATGATAGCAATGATGATAACCTGTTTTACAGTTTCCCTTTGTTTCTCTACAATATGGGAGGCATCATAATCACATCCCAGGACTCCGATAATTTCCCCTGTATTATTTTTGATCGGTTTATACACAGAAATAACATCGCCATATTCCGTATAGTCTATGTAATCCTGCACATAATCTTCTCCGGCAAAAGTACCTTCTAACAGTTCATAGGTTTCTTCTGCCTGCTGACCTACCTTGGCCTGTAATTCAGACTGGTCAGTATCTACACCATAATAAATCTTTTCCCCATCTGTATACAGTGTGTACAGATATGCGATTTTGTATCCCTCCTGTACCTCCCGCATAGTTGTAAGCAATGTCTGATATCCTTCTGTTTCTTCACAGTCTGGTGTAAGTTTGCTGACCAGATCTCCATCAATTACATTCAAAGCAACTTGTGCTGTCATGTCAGCTTCCTCTACTCCCACCGAAATCATTCCTTCATTGATGCTTCGATAAGACGAAATACCCATTATTACGCAGATTGCCAAAATCAACACACAAGTCGGAATAATTATCTTTATCCGTATACTTAATTTTCTAGTCCTGTGCTTCATTCAAATTTCGCCTCCCATTTTATTTTGCAGAACAATCTAAAAAATCCGCTTATCTTTATACTTATTGTAGCAAAATAAAAGAAGATTTCCAAGCCAGATGTTTCAAAACATGTTAAGAATACTCCTATATATACATGCCTATTCATAACTTTTTAGGTATACCCCTTGCTTTGGGAAAGTATATCGGGATATGAAATCGAGGGCGTATATGCAATAATCAGTGCAGAGATTGGGATTTATCGGAGAGAGAAATGAACACACCAACACTTGAAACAGAGCGGTTAATATGAAGAAAGATTACGGAAAACGATATGTAAATCAGGACATATTACTTGCCCTGATTAGATTTAGAAATCGGATAGCCGTTTCCTTGTGCATCTGTAGTAATCTCATTTAAATGTTCATTCTTGGTTTTATGCTCTTTCTTTTGCATCGTACTGGCTTCCCATACGCCCTTTGGAGTAGTATGGATCGGTTTATCATATTTTGCTTGTTTCATAGTGGCACCTCCATAGATTGTTAAAGTTAGTATCTGTAAAATAATAAAAAATATGTATAAAAAGTATAAAACCTCCTTTTGCGTTTCCAGTTTTATATTTACCATTTAGACTACGAATTTTACCAAGTTGTCCATAATTTGCATCGTGCAATGTATAATAAATT